>CAYTPS010000118.1:0-10920 GCA_964439245.1 uncultured Pirellulaceae bacterium
GATTCACGTTCGGCGCCTACGCAAAAGTTACCAAGACCTTCAAACAGGCACATTCACGGCACTCGACGGAATCAGTTTTGATGCCATGCCGGGGCAGATCTACGGACTACTTGGTCCTAACGGTGCGGGGAAGACAACAGCCCTGCGAATTCTCAGTACCGTTCTCAAGCCAACCAGCGGTACGGCAGTGATCAACGGATTTGACGTCAATAAGTCGCCCGAAAAGATTCGCCACCAAATTGGTTTTGTCTCCTGCAACACCGCCACCTATGACCGTATGACGGCGTGGGAATTAGTGCGCTACTTCGGCCAGTTGTATGAGATGAACGAAGACACGCTGCAAATGCGCATAGAAGGCATCTTTGAACGTTTTCAGATGAATAACATCCGCAACATGCTGTGCAGCAAAATGTCGACCGGCATGATGCAAAAGGTTTCCATCGCACGAGCGATTGTCCATGACCCACCGGTGTTGATTTTTGACGAGGCAACCTCTGGACTTGATATTTTGGTGGCGCGTGAGGTCCTTCGAACCATCGAACAGCTAGCCGACCAAGGAAAATGCATCATCTTTTCGTCTCACATCATGACGGAAGTCGAGAGACTTTGCGATCGTATCGCGATCATGAGCCACGGGAGGATTCTGACCGAAGGAACGATAGAAGACATCGTCGATCGCTATGGAGAGAGAGATATCGAAGAACTGTTCTACCAAGTCATTCGCGAGTCGGCACAGAAAAAACGAAAAGCCAGCTCTGTAGTTGCTTGACCTTAAGTCGCTTGGTCGAATTCGGCCTCGCAATGTCCATTTGAATTTCTAATTCTCCACTGACCTTACAACAAGATTCCCATGAAGTGGTCTACTGTAAAATTAATTTTCTCCCGCGAGATGCGAGACCAGTTTCGCGATCGTCGAACACTATTCACCGTCGCGATCATGCCGTTGATCCTGTACCCGTTGATGGGGATGGCGATGCTTCAGGTCGCTCAGTTCATGCGCGAACATCCAACGGACATTTGGATCGTCGGCGGCGAGAATCTACCATCGTCTCCATCACTAATCGAAGATGGAGAAATAAGTCGAAATTGGGTTAGTGAAAAGAACCAAAAACTTCTGCGATTACAGGGGTCAGGAGCAGACGATGCTCAATTTTTTTCGTTGATCAAAGAGTTCAAAGGGACTCCAGACACTTCTAGTAGCGGTTCTGCCAACCCTGGTAGCCAACTGGTTGATCGCCTGCTCGAAAAACAAATGAAAGATCGCAAAGTTGATCTGGCCATTGTGATCCCAAATCCCATTGGTAGTCCTGCGGCGATAGACTTCGAAGGGCCGCAGACAACCAAATCGAAGATCTACGTGTTTCACAATTCAGCCGAAGACAAAAGTAAAATTGCGGCTGACCGACTGCGCGTGATTCTCGACCGTTGGAAGAATGCCTATGTTGAAAATACACTTGGCGAAAACAGTGTGCCTCCATGGCTGATCCAAGGAATCCAGATCAACGGTGCGGACGTTGCCGACAAGCAGGGCAAGAGTGCAGCGATGTGGTCAAAGATCTTACCGTTCGTCGTGATGGTGTGGTCATTGACTGGTGCTTTCTACCCTGCGATCGATCTATGTGCAGGCGAAAAAGAGCGCGGAACATTTGAAACGTTGCTCAGCAGCCCCGCCAAAAGAAGTGAAATCGCCATCGGGAAGCTACTGACGGTAATTTCGTTTTCAATGGCTACCGCGCTGTTAAACATGTTTTCGATGGCATTCACTGGCCTGTTTGTCTACTCGCGTATGACTGCCGGGATTGGCGGCATGCAAATGGGTGCTCCTCCGATGGCCTCTCTCATGTGGTTGGTTGTAGCGCTAATCCCCATTTCAGCATTTTTCAGTGCTGTTGCATTAGCGGCGGCCGCGTTTGCTCGCTCCAGCAAAGAAGGCCAATACTATCTGGTGCCGCTGATGATGATCTCGATGCCCTTGATGATCATTCCGATGCTTCCAGCGGCCAAATTGGATATCGGCACCAGCCTGATCCCCGTATCTGGGCTGATGCTGCTTTTGCGCAGCCTGATCGAAGGCCATTACGCGCAAGCGATTCAGTTTTTCGCTCCTGTATGCTGCGTCACGACGATCTGCTGCTGGGTCGCAGTGCGCTGGGTAGTGTATCAATTCAACAGCGAAACCGTCTTGTTCCGAGCTTCAGAGCGGTTTGCGATAGGCGCGTGGGTGAAATCCGTCTTCAACCAGCGTCATGATGTCCCGAGCCTTGGCAATGCCTTTTTGTGCTGCATAGCCATCCTAGTATTGAAGTTCTTTATCGGCACAGCTGCCGCGGGTATAGCACTAGAGTCGTTTTTAGACCTAACAAAAATTACGCTTGCCGTTTTATTTGCCCGTGTGCTTGCGCCTTCTCTAATTATGGCACTCATGCTCACCACCAACGCATGGAAAACGCTCAAGTTAGCGCCGTGCAGCATTCCAGCTGCTTGCGCTGCGGCAATCATGGCCATCTGTTTTCATCCTGCATTGATGGCGCTGACCTCATTGGTGATGGCAATCTATCCACCGGTGGGAGACACCTCACAGATGGGAGGGATGTTTGAAGCAATCATGGGGTCAGCACCCGGGTTCTGGGCGATTCTACTTGTAATGGCCATCATACCGGCGATTGTGGAAGAACTTGCCTTCCGTGGTTTTATCTTATCTGGGTTCGAGCGTCTTCGGAACAAATGGCAGGCGGTTCTGCTTGCCAGCCTGTTCTTTGGAATGGCTCACTCGTTCATCCAGCAATCAATTGTCACCGCATTTGTTGGGATAATCCTTGGCATTGTCGCGGTGCAAACCCGCAGCATTATTCCCTGCATCATCTATCACGTTACTCACAACAGCCTTACTTTGATTCTCTCCATGATTGCTCCATCGAGAGTTGAATCATCGCCATTGCTACAAAACGTTATTCATTCCCCCGACGGCAATGGATTTGAGTACACGACCTTTGCGACGATCGTGATGGCCGTGATTGCCGGAGGAATCCTGATGTGGTTCCTAAAACTGAATGTTCAAGAAGCTGAAGTGTTCACGTCGGAGATCGACGACAGTATCGAAAGCGGTGAATTCACACCTGCCGAATCAGTCTTGTAATTTTCTTGCCGAGACTATGCCCTAGATCGGTAGCGGCGTGTACACAATTGCGTCGGTACACGCTACGATGGAGCCTCATTCTTTGTGGGGCGGACCTCAACTTATTCTTCTAACAGATAGAATTGGTCGGCCTCGCCACCTCTATTTAGATCGAAGAACGCATGCCAAACTCATTTGAAATTGCAGTGCTGGGCGGGGACGGGATTGGCCCCGAAGTCACATCACAAGCCGTCCGTTTGTTGAAAGAGATCGAGCCTCATTTAAAGGACGTAACACTTAACCTTAATGAGCACTCTGTTGGAGTCGGTGAGTATAAAAAGAGCGGGAACGCTTTGCCTGACACCGCATTTGAAGCCTGCAAAAAAAGTGATGCGATCCTACTCGGCGCCATGGGATTGCCCAACCTTCGATACCCAGACGGAACCGAAATCGCCCCCCAACTAGATCTGCGTGAGCGACTTGAACTCTACGGTGGCGTCCGACCAATTAGGCTTTTTCATGCGGATGACACTCCACTAAAAAACCATGGTGAAGGCGACATCGATTTCGTCTTGGTTCGGGAAAGTACCGAGGGTTTGTTCTTTGGTCGTAAATCGGTAGCAGATCTAGCCGCAGATGCTTGCGAAAATGTGATGCGAATCTCACGTGAAGGCGCGAGGCGCGTTTGCAAACTTGCATTCGAGGTCGCTCGAAAACGCGACAAAGGGAAAAAGGTCTCGTTAATCGACAAGGCAAACGTACTCTCTTCGATGGTTTTCTTTCGGCACATTTTTGACGAAGTCGCACAGGACTATCCAGACATCCAAGCGGAACACGTCTATGTGGACGCGGCAGCACTTTTTATGGTGCGTCGTCCACAAGATTTCGACGTCATGGTCACCGAAAACATGTTCGGAGATATTTTGAGCGATCTGGCGGCGGGTCTAGTTGGCGGAATGGGAATGGCACCTTCAGCCGACATTGGCGATTCTCATGCAGTGTTCCAGCCATCTCACGGGTCAGCGCCAGATATCGCGGGCCAAAACATGGCCAATCCATTCGCCATGATATTGTCAGCTGTAATGATGCTGGAGTGGCTAGATCACGATGAGACTCGCCGCGCCGGCGCCGCACTTCGTGCTGCCGTCGCTGATGTTCTTTCCGATCCATCCCAGCGCACACCAGACATGGGCGGCAAGCTATCCACGCAAGATGTTGGCGATGCGGTCTCATCGGCGCTCCAAAGAATTATCTCGTAAACTAAGATTCGCTCACTGGCAAATCCACCAACAACCAACTTAAAGTACTCATGAACAACTCCACCCCATCTCGCCAGCGATTCTGGCTTGTGTTCCTGTTGTTTTTGCACACCGTGAATACTTACATGGACCGCGTTTGTATCTCTGCCGCTAAAGGCGATATGCAAAACGACATTTCTGGTTTGGACGACCAGACGATGGGGTACGTTTTTGGCATCTTTGCGATCGGTTACGCGCTGTTTCAAATTCCGGCAGGCTGGTTCAGCGATCGGGCTGGACCGCGGCATGCTCTGACGATCGTTGTAATCATCTGGAGTATCTTCACAGCGCTAACGGGTTACGTATTTACCGCGATCAGCTTGCTTGTGGTGCGTTTCTTATTCGGTGTTGGCGAAGCCGGAGCCTATCCGGGAGCCACCAGAGCGCTTTACAGTTGGCTGCCGGCCAAAGAACGTGGGCTAGGGCAGGGGATCTTTCACTCGGGAGCACGTATTGGTGCTGCCGCATCACTCGTGCTGATGCCCATGTTGATTGATGCGATTGGCTGGCGAATGACCTTTGTTGCCAACGCCGTACTTGGGCTCGTGTGGGGTGCCGTCTGGTGGGTTTGGTACCGCAACGACCCGGCAGATCATGCCAAAGTCAACGCAGCCGAAGTTGATTTGATCAGCAGAGGTTTGGATCCGGAAGTCGAAAACAAGAACGCTAAAGTCCCCTACATTCAAGTTGTGACCTCAGCAAACGTACTGCTGGCAATGTTTCAGTACGCCGCCAGCAACATTACGTTTTTTATCAGCATCACTTGGCTACAGCCATACTTGCGTGAAACCTACGGCGATCAGTACGCTTACCTCGCGTCCCTACCACTGCTTTGCGGTGCTGTTGCACTTTGGATATCAGGTTATGTGGTAACGTTCTTGCACCGCCGGGGGATGCATGTGCTTTCGAGGCGCCTACCTGCAATGGTAGGGTATGCATTGGGTGCGACTGGCTTGCTACTGTGTACGCAATTGTCAGACGCTTCGGTGTGGGTCTTCATTGCCTGTTTCGCGTTGGCAACATTTGGTGTGGAAATGACCCTCAGTCCCAGCTGGGCATTCTGCATGGATATTGGCGGCACGCGAAGCGGCGCAGTATCAGCAGCCATGAACATGGTCGGCAACATGGGTGCCGCAGTCAGTGCCGTTGCGTTTCCGTACTGCGTCGCCAACGTGACACTCCCGGTGATCGCCGAGACAACTGGCACAGCGAATTCCTTTTTCGCGTTTGCTGCCGTCATGAACTTGCTGGCGATGTTGGCTTGGTGCTTTATGAACCCGCTTCGCCAGTTGAAGGAGATTTCAGCAAAAGCACTCACCGCGCGATTGGTGATGTTTCTACTACTGATCGCAATGGTACTGTCGGCGTTGGTGTACACCAAATTTTACCTACCCAAAAACCAGCAGCCGAAAGCTGAAAGCGCCAATGTCGTGGAAACTGACGGGGCCACTGAGGAGGCACAGGATTAATGACGAAACGAAAAGGGGCAGTCGTGGGCACGGGCTATTTCAGTCATTTTCATTTTGATGCGTGGACACGTTGCGACGACGTGGAATTAGTCGCCTGTTGCGATACAAATGCGGAAAAAGCTGCCTCGGTCGCCGAACAATATGGAGTCGAAAAAGCCTACTGCGACTACGCAGAGATGTTGGACAACCACGAACTTGATTTCGTCGACGTGGTGACTCGGCCTGACACACACCTAGCAATCGTTCAGGAGATTTGCAGTCGTAACCCAAGCGCCGATGGTCCTGCGATCATTTGCCAAAAACCACTAGCTCCCAACATGAACGAAGTCAACGAAATAGCCAAGATCGTGCGGGAGAGTGGAATTCGGTTTATGGTCCATGAAAATTTCCGCTTTCAGCCTTGGTATCGAGAAATCAAATCGTTGATCGACGGTGGACGCATTGGAGATCGGCTGCACACAATTTCATTTCGCAATCGTGCAGGCGATGGCTGGGGAGATGACGCCTATCTTGCCAGGCAACCTTATTTCCAAACGATGGAAAGATTCCTGATCTTCGAGGCTGGGATTCACTCGATTGATACGTTTCGTTATCTCGGTGGCGAAATAGAATCGGCTTGGTGCCAACACCGAAAACTCAATCCAGTGATCGCTGGCGAAGACTCCGCGATTGGCATATTTCGATTTACTTCCGGTGCAACAGGCCTCTATGATGCCAATCGGTTCAACGAATCAACGGCAGCCAATCCGCGTTACACCTTTGGCGAGATGTTGGTAGAGGGAAACGGCGGCTCGATTCGCCTTTACGACGATGGTCGTCTAACTATTCAGCCGTTAGGCCAAACTGAATCATCGCATGATTTCGTTCCACCGAACAAGGGATTCGCGGGGGACTGCGTCGCAGCAACACAGCAACATTTCATCGACGCCCTTCAAGATGACTCACCTTTCGAAACCGATCTCGACAGCTATTTGAAAAGCATCGCAGTTCAAGAGGCGATGTACCGATCGGCCAAATCCGGAACGTGGGAAGCCCCAAATATATCCTAATAAGTAGTTGGCAAGTTCTATGAATGTGATTGACCTGACGATGTGCCTCAAAAATGGTATGCGGGGTGTGGAATTTGAAACCAAGTACACCGTTGAGCGTGACGGTTGGAACGCGCGAACGTTGCACTTGTACTCACATTGTGGAACCCACATGGATTCGCCAGTTCACTTTGATGCTGGCTCACAAACCATCGATCAAATCCCACTCGGCGACTGTATCGGGAAATGCTGGATCATCCCTTTAGATAATCTTGGCGACCAAACGCCTATCACGATCGATCATCTAGGAGACGTCGCGGAAAAATTGCAGCCCGGCGACGGACTTATACTGCGGACGCTATGGAGTCGGCACATAGATTCTCCCGAACATTATCGAGACAATTTCCCGCCCATCAGCACTGAACTGGCCAACTGGATGGTCCAGCATGGGGTGCGGATGGTCGGCGTCGAATCACCATCAGTTGCAGACGTTAACGATTTGAAAGTCGTGACAGAGATACACAAAATACTGCTCGGCGGCAACGTAATCATCGTCGAGGGGCTCACCAACCTCGATAAGCTAACATCTGAATCTTGTCTCATTGGCGCAATGCCACTAAAGATCGCAGACGGAGATGGTGCACCGTGCCGGGCATTCGCAATCACAGACCTAGGTGAACTAACCGCATGACTCAAAACACTCCCCAGCGCCAAAACGCTCAAGCCGTGTTGGATGACCTCCCCGAGGTTCCCGCGCGATCTTTGCTCCCGGAGATTCGCGATAAACTTGCGGCCACCAATCGAATCATTGTCGTATTGGATGATGATCCAACTGGAACCCAAACGGTTTATCAAACACCCGTTTTGACCACTTGGTCGTTGGATGCGATCCGCACTGAGTTTAAAGGCAATGGAAATCTCTTTTACATTCTAACGAACTCTAGATCGATGTTGGGTTCAGAAGCTGCTGACCTGGCAACGGTCATTGGTAAACTACTTCGTCAAGTCTCCCAAGAAACCGGTCGACCAGTGACGGTGGTCAGCAGAAGTGATTCCACTCTTCGGGGGCACTACCCCGTTGAAGTTACCCCTCTGGCTGAAGCGATGGGAATCCCAGATGCAGTACACGTCATGATGCCGTTCTTTCTCCAAGGCGGGCGTCTAACTGTCGACGATGTGCACTACGTGCAAGACGGGAACGACTTGATTCCGGCTGCTGAAACTCCGTTTGCGAAAGATGCAACTTTTGGATTCACACAATCGAACATGCTTGACTGGGTCGTTGAAAAGAACAACGGACAACTCTCGCGCGATCAAATCGCCTCAGTCGGAATCTCCGAACTGCGTTCAAAAGACTCGGCTGTATTGACGGCACGTCTAACGGGATTACCGGCTAAATCCGTTGTTGTGGTCAACGCCGTCTGCATGCGTGACGTGGAATCGTTCGTGATGGCGGCGATGTCTGCTCAAGATGCGGGCGCACAGTTCATCTACAGAACCGCAGCCAGCTTCGTTCAATCCGCTGCTGGCTTGGAAGAGAAACCTCTCCTTCAGCCGGCTGACATGATCGACCCACAATCGCAAGCGGGACTGATTGTGGTTGGTTCTTACGTCCCCAAGTCAACGACGCAACTCGCGCGTTTGCTTGACGCAAACACCGACATTGAATCAGTCACAGTGGATGTAAACGAGGTCCTCGGCGAACACTGCGATCAACATCTTTCGAAAATCTCGACGGTTGTTAATCAGCATCTTGAAAGTGGTAAGAACGTCGTGCTGCACACCAGCCGAACGCTGGTGACGGGGGAAGACGGCGAGGCAAGTTTACGAATCGGCAATACGGTTTCGCATGCGATCATCAAAGTTGTTCTATCGATCAAGCATCCTCTACGGTTTCTCATTGCCAAAGGAGGAATCACATCCAGCGATGTCGCGACGAAGGCACTAGCAATTAAGCGTGCGATTGTCCTAGGACAAATTCTCCCGGGTGTCCCCGTCTGGCAGGCTCAAGATGATTCGACCAATCGCAAGTTTCCCTTCATCGTATTTCCCGGCAATGTCGGAACAGAGGATTCACTTCTGCAGGCGTTTGAAAAACTGCGTTAGAGAATTTCAAACACTCACAAATTGTCGCTAAAATTACCACCCCGTATATTGAGTACCCAATGTCAGAACCGCTATTCAAAAAACTTGACCACATTGCTATCGTTGTACGTGACACCGAAGAAGCGCTAAAGTTCTATCAAGGTACTTTGGGGCTGCCACTGATTTTGAGCGAGGTGATCGAAACAGGTAACGTCCGACTAACTCACTTGGACATGGGCAACCTGCATCTACAGTTAGTCGAACCGTTGACCGAAGACCATCCACTACAAGCGCATTTGGAGAAACACGGTGAAGGCTTACATCACCTTTGCTTTGAAACCGATTCGGTCAAAGAAACACTTGCGAGTTTGCCCGAGCGCGGACTCGAAGCAAAAAGCCCGACGCCACACGACGGACCTCGTGGTCGCAAAGCGGGATTTATCGACGCCGATACCACGCGCGGGGTAATTTGGGAAATGACATCGGATTAGTTACCGGTAGCTAGAGCAGGGCGGTGGCTTCAAAATCTACGCTTGAGCGTTTTTCAAAAGCACATCGGCCCCTTTTTCGACCAACGCCTTCGCCACGCTTTGACCAAGGCCAGCGTACTGATCGAGGGAGCTTGATTCCGAAGCTTCGACGCGTGTCTGCCCGTCAACACTGAGGACGACGCCCGTCAGCTCGAGCGTTTGATCATTGACCTTGGTCACCGCACCAACCGGTGCAAGGCATCCAGCAAATAATGCACGCAACATATGCCTTTCGGCCATCGCCGAAGAAAAACTCTCTGAGTGGTTTAGTTGACTTACAACTGAATTGGTTTGTTCGTCGCTTGTCCTAGTCTCCAAGCCCAATGCACCCTGACCGACTGCCGGAAGAAGTTCATTTGCGGAGAAACGAGAAGTGATACGATCTTGCCACCCCAGCCGCGTTAGTCCTGCAGCTGCCAACACGATCGCGTCATAATCACCTTCGTCCAGTTTTCGCAATCTCGTGTCGACGTTCCCGCGGATATCGGCAATCTTTAAGTCGCTTCGCAAATGAAGTATTTGAGCGGCGCGGCGTACGCTACCGGTCCCGACGACAGCGCCTGCAGGCAACTCCTGCAGCGATTTGTACTTGCTCGAAACCAGCGCGTCTGCTGTTGTCTCACGCTGTGGAATTGCACAAATCGACAGTCCATCAGCGTCCTGAGTTGGCAAATCTTTCAGACTGTGAACGGCCAGATCGACTTCTTCGTTTTGCAGTGCAATTTGCAGGCGTTTGGTGAACAATCCTTGGCCGCCAATCTGGCTGAGCGATCCGGTCGCGACGTCCCCCTCGGTCTTTATTTGAATCAACTCGACGCTACAGCCCAAATTCTCTAGAGCCTGTTTCACCCAAGTGCTCTGCCACATTGCCAGTTTGCTGCCGCGTGTTCCCAGTCGAATGGTCGAAGAAGATGTCATCTGATGTATTTTGGCCACGCCGTTGATACCGAACGAATAAAACATCAGTTTGGACACATTCGGGCAAATCGGCTAGCCCTAGCAGCCACTGGCTGTAAATTTGTCAACAACCGGCTGAGCCCCATTGCGCTACTGAGCTTTAGCTCCTCGGGCGACGACGGCCACCACCACGTTGGCGGCACCTGATTTATTGAGTGCTTTGGCACACTGATTGGCGGTCGCACCTGAGGTCATTACGTCATCCACCAACGCCACAGTTTTTCCCTTGATCTTCTTTGCGAAGAAAGGGTTCACCGCAAACGCGCCCTTTACATTTTCCAGCCGCTGTAAATCCGAGAGCATGCCCTGTTTCTCCGTCGGGCGCGTCGCTTTCATGAGTGCTCCGACGCAAGGGACTCCAGTTACCTTGGCAGCTCGTTGGCAAATCAACTCCGAGGCCTGAAATCCATTGCGAAACTTTTTCGCCCAGTGCGTAGG
>CAYTPS010000118.1:10930-12560 GCA_964439245.1 uncultured Pirellulaceae bacterium
GAGATCCAGTCGCTCCATTTCGTAGCCCAGCAAAGTCCCCAACTGCATCGCCAAGCACTCATCCTTGCGCCCCTTCATACGAATCACCAACTCTTGCAGCAGCCCACCATAGTTATTGATGCAGACCGCTTGGGAGAAATGAAGCTTCGAAGCATAGCACAACCGGCAACATCCTTTATAGGAAGCGTGAATCGCAACGATCGCGCCGCAAGTCGGGCATCGTTCTTGAAGCGGAGCACGTACCTGATCAAGACATCGCTCACACCAGTTCTGTGCGTTCAAAACTTCTCTTGAGACGGAATCTTCATGCCGTTTCGCCGTCAACAAATCCTCATCGAACAGTTGATTCTCACAAGAGATACATTGCGGCGGAAATGCAAACGTATAAAAATCGATCGAAGAGAGGAAAGACCGAAGCTGCAGTAACAGTGAAGAAGATTCGCGGATTGCCATTAACGATCCATCCGAACAAGAAAGAGACGTGCATTCGCTGCGATGCAACCAATTTAAAACAGCAACACTGCGGAGTCAAACGAATAGCACATTCAATAGAAACTGTCTTGCATCGCCTGTGGCACCGGTAAAAGAATAAATCAATATGTCCTTTGAACGGTGAGAACCACAAAAATTTGCTAGCGGAAACAGAATTGAAGTTCCACTTTTGTCCCTCGCTTGCCTAAAATGATCACATGTCGCGTCGCGACGTTCTTGAAGGGGAAAAAGTTACAAATGTCCAACGAAATAACATCGGCACCGGAGACATACACGGCAGATCAACTATACGTGCGTGAAGATGACGGCCACCGCTACGAGCTTGTAAATGGAGTCCTCAACATGATGTCACCCGCTGGCAGCGAACACGGTTGGATCGCAAATAATCTCTCTCTTTTCCTATCTATTCACGTGCGAGAAAAGGGAATCGGCCGCGTCTACGCCGCTGAAACGGGTTTTCTTATTTCTCGTGATCCCGACACCGTCCGTGCGGCGGACGCCTGCTTCGTTAGTCACGAAAGTTTGGCAACCGTCGAACCCTCCAAAGCCTACCTTCCTCTAGCACCTGATCTCGTCATCGAGGTCGTCTCGCCCAGCGACAGTTCGTCTGATGTCGAATCGAAAGCCGAACTCTGGCTTGAATGTGGAAGTCAGCTGGTCCTAGTTGCCGACCCCGCTACTCAGACGATTCGCGTGTACGAAAACAAGTCAGAGATTCACGTTTACCATACTCTGTCAAAACTGGACGCTGTCGGTCGACGACGGGTTTGAGATCGGCAAAGAATAACGGCTGTCAGACTCTCGGAGCAGTCTGCTACTTTTCCAACACTCCAGGCAACGCCTCCCCCTCAGCCACGAACCTCATCGAAATTGAATTCACACAGTGGCGGGTGTTTTTGGCGGTGAAGCTTTCACCTTCAAACACGTGCCCAAGATGGCCATCGCAGTGACTGCAAACGATCTCGACCCGGCGTCCATCAGCGTCCGGACAATCCGTGTAGAGTAGAGTCTGATTCGATAAAGCCAGTGAAAATCCATCTTTTAAGCGAGTCAAATTTCTTGTCCAAGATTGCGTGGCAGAGGTGAAATTTGTAAGTCTAGACCTTTCCATGTATAGCTTGTTTCCGATTTCCACTTA
>CAYTPS010000119.1:0-12406 GCA_964439245.1 uncultured Pirellulaceae bacterium
CCAGCAGTGCTTCGGCTCTATTTTTCAGCACTGTCGCAGTCGCACGCGGCATGAATGCTCACGCGTCAATCGCCGCCAGCAAAGGCGCAATCGAGGGACTCACCAAGACGCTGGCCGCCGAACTCTCTCCCAAAGTTCGTGTCAACTGTATCGCTCCCGCGCTGACTCAAACTTCTTTGATGGAGAAGTTCTTTACCGATCCCGAAAAGATCGCGGCCCTTGGTTCGAAGTACCCGCTAAAACGAACGGGAACTGTAGACGACCTCGCTGCCGCCGCGTGTTTCCTATTGGGTGATGAAAGTAAATGGGTGACCGGACAAATACTGGGTGTCGATGGCGGAATGTCGACGGTGCAGAGTTAGGTTTGAGGATTTAGATGCTTGGTGCATACGCGACGACTTAGTTTTTGGTAACATAAAAAGGCACGTCAAATCCGACTTCACAAAACCGACATTGTCACCAAGGATTCCCCAAATGATTCACGTTCAGCTTTCGCACGCGATATTTGCTGTTCTCATTTCTGTATTGGTCGGTAACACGACAGTCGCTCAAGAAAAAACGGAAGAGGTCAAGCCCGTCCGCATGGGCTGCGGCTTGATGACGTTTGAAACGGTTCCCGGCTGGGGACTGCGCCCCGACGGCAAATCACCATTGGGCAGAACCCACGGATCAGTCGTCGTCGATAAGGCTGGGCATGTCTATACCAGTACCAATCAAGGCGTATTCGTTTTCACGCCCGATGGCATCGTCGTAAAATCGTATCTCGGGCCGAAATATTCCTGCATGCACGACATAGAAATCCGAGCCGAGGGTGACGAAGAATTCATCTACGGTGCTCGAAACAACAATGCCGAGGCAATCAAGTTCAATGCCAAAAACGGCAAGATCGTTTTGAAGATTCCATTTCCCACCGAATCGGGCTTGGACGGCACCGGCTACAAACCCACGGCAGTCACAATCAGTCGCTCGGGAGATATTTATGTTGCTGATGGCTACGGCAGTAACGTGATCTTCAAATTTGATTCCTCCGGCAAATACCTCAGCCACTTTGGTGAAAAGGGAAATGAACTGAAGCAGTTCAATGTCTGCCACGGCATGACTCTCGACACGCGTTACACCCCCAACAGGCTATTGATTTGCGATCGCAACCATGAACCGAAAGGCCGTTTACTGCACTACGGCCTCGATGGTGAGTTCATCGATGTTGTTGTATCGGGGCTCGGAATGCCAACGGCAGTGGCCATTCAGGGCGACTATGTATCTGTACCTGATCTTCACGGACGGTTGGTGATTTTGGACAAATCCAACACGATCATGGCCGTGCTAGGGCACAATCCTGATCCCGAAAAACGTCGCAATTTCAAAATAGAACAAAAAGACTGGATTGAAGGCATCTTTAGCGGCACTCACGGGTCGTACTGGGATAAAGACGGCAACCTCTACGTCCAAGACTGGAATGTGTCCGGACGATTGATGAAACTGGTGCGTGTGAAATAGCAACTTCAAGAACAATCATTTTTTGTCTTCGCGCGATTGTGATCTTCGATCTGTTTTCGCACTTGGGTTGCGAAAGGGCGGCTGTAGAGACGCTCCACCATCTCGAAAATGCGATTGAAAAACGATTTCTTAATTTCGCCCGACACAGTCCACCGTTGGGCCAGTGACGCCAACAATTGATCCTCATAGTCGCGGTGGCTGCCAGTGATCTGAAACGCCCCAATGTTTTGGTTCTCCAACAACAATTTCTTTTTCGGCTTTGGCATCGATTCGTATACGTGTAATGGCCCGGTCTCTCTAGCGAATCGAGGGATCGTATGTAGTGCGATATCATGAACCCCGATCCAAGCGCCCGGATTGACAAACGGCAGCAACAGCATCGTGTCCAATGTGGCCCATGGGTGGCTGTGATGTGCGTCAATAAAAACGAGATCAAATTTCTCGTCTGTGGCAAACTTTTCAGCGTCCGCTGACCAGTGGTTAAAGTGCAACCCGAACCTACAACCCAACTCAGGGATCGCCGCATCAACGATGTAGCCAACTTGTTTGCTTCGATCGGCGTAGTATTGCCTGCTGATGTCGACGGACACCAATTCGTGTTCGGGACCGAGTTTCGCTAACGCCATCAAAAGGAACGTCGTTGACATTCCCGATGCGACTCCCACTTCGAAACACCTGTTCGGCTTGCTTTCTTCGATCAATTCACACAAAAATTTTGCGTCACCGCGGCTAACGGCCCCCATACCATCAAAGTAATGCGTTTGGAAAACGGAGTCTATTTCATCGAATCCCAGCATCGTGGTTGATCAATCCTTCCTCGTATAATGGAGCCTTGAAGAACACTGCACATACAGAAAAGAAAAACGAGAAACCTTTTCCATGTATTAGGTGCCTTCAGTGGTTAGTCAAACAATGTGATAAGATTAGTCTCTGACTTACAGCCAACAGACGATTCTTGCGTAGCACATGGCCCCAAACATCCCAGAGACTGCTCCACTTGAGTCAGGAAGCCCACTGCAGGACCACTTCCGCGCTGTGATTGCCATTCCATGCTGCAACGAATTGGATACGCTCAGCGAGACATTGAACAGCCTAGAGGCGGCCGGGGCCGGCGATGAAGTCCTGATCATCGTCAACGTGAACCAGCGCGTGGCAATGGACAACGCGAACAATTTGGCGACTTTAAAATGGCTCAAAGAGTTCAAAACGCCGCTGAAGTTGGCGTGGCTGGATCATGTCACCCAGGGCAGGGCGTACCCGGAAAAATTTGGCGTCGGCCTCGCCCGTCATCAAGCGTGCACTGTCGGGATGACGTTTGTTGATGATAGGGCTCCCGTCATCAGTCTAGATGCCGACAGCCCGGTCGATGCAAATTACTTCTCTGCCATCTTCGACTACATGGACCGGAATCCTCATTTTGGGGCGGGCCATGTAAATTTCCAACATCGCCAACGTGGAACCGACGATGAAAACCGGGCGATTGAAATTTACGAACAACACCTGAAACGACACCGCCAGAAACTGGCAGAAGCAAACTCCCCCCACGCTTGGTACGCGATTGGGTCGACGATCATATGCACCAAAGCAGCCTATAGGAAATCGGGCGGCTACCATCCTCGACGAATGGCTGGCGAAGACTTTTATCTGCTGCAGCAGTTAAGCAAAGTTGGTTTTAAAATAGAGATGATTGAAAAGGCGGTCGTGTTTCCATCGGGCCGAGTTTCCGATCGGGTGCCCTTTGGAACAGGTAAAGCTGTCGGCGATATCATCCAAAGTGGGCGTTGGCTGACGTACCACGACCACTGTTACCGCGATCTGGGGCAACTACTGTCGGTGATCCAAAGTAGAATTTCCTATTCGGCGGCGGACATAATTGGGGCCGTTCCAGAAAGCTGTCGCGGATGGTTGATTGAGCGGAAGTTTGAAAGCGTGTGGCCTAAACTGCGAAGCAACTCACGCGACGACGGAATGCTGCTGCAAAAATTTCACGAATGGCTGGACGCTTTTCAGACCCTGAAACTGATTCACTATTTGTCCGATAACTCTTATGAACGTGTGGTGATGGAGGCCGACACCAATCCTCACTGATCAACACCAATTGTTTTCTGAAAGGCGATGGAATTTTGGAAAGCTTGTAGTACCGCCTTTGGGCGGAAATCTCCCGTCCTTCCGGCCAAAGCCGACACTACGAACAGTCCAACATTACTTCACTAGAGCATTTTTCACGTTGTTGTAGCGTAGCCGCAGTGTTTGAAATAGTTTTTGCATTCCTCTGGCGAGAATCGGTCGATGAGTTTTCCGATTCTCTTCCAGAGCGCTTCAACGGTGCGTTCTTGAGCAGTTCTTAGTAGCCACTTTAGCTTTGCAAACAACAGTTCAATCGGATTTAAGTCTGGACTCTATGGCGGAAGAAAAACAAGTTTCGCGCCCACTGCCTCGATCGCCTCTCGGACCGCTACGCGTTTGTGTGCCGCAAGATTATCCATCACCACAACGTCACCAGATTTTAATGTTGGTACCAACTGTTGTTTGGTATAAGCCTCGAATATGTCGCTATTCATCGGGCCATCGACTACCAGCGGCGCAGTTAACCCTCTTCGTCGCATCGCTGCCACGAACGTGGTCGTCTTCCAATGACCATGAGGAACCCGGCCTATGACACGCTCACCACGACGAGAGCGTCCATACCTTCGAGCCATCTTCGTGTTGGCCGCCGTTTCATCAATAAATACCAATTGGTCAATCGGAGTCTTCAGCATTTCTGATGCCCACCACTGACGCTTCTCTTGTACGTCAGCGCGAAGTTGTTCGCTGGCGTAAACTACTTTTTTTTAAACGTCAGCTGGAGATGTTTCAGCGCTCGGTGCAGTGTCGAGAGGCTCATTTTAATTGGAAGTTTTTCGGCAAGCTCACGAAGCGTGATGTCGGGTTGTTCTTCCACCAAACGACTAATTTGATCGCAGTAAGGCAACCACTTGGGTGATGACCTGCGGCGTGGTTTACGGGCTATTATCTCACCGGTTTCACGACGACGTTGCTTTAAACGACGCACCCAAGATTCACTTACGTCGTACTTTAGAGCGACCTCGCGGGTGCCCATGCCCCCGTCGGAGTCTTTTAAAATTCTAACGCGAAGATCTTTTGAATAAGCTTCCATAGCAATCACCTCCTGTGATTGCCAGTTTTAACCAAATTGCCGATCTGGCGCTAGAGCTCAGTAAAATTTGCTCTAGTGTAAATTTATGCCGATTGGTGTTTTTTCCTACCACTAAAAACAACTGAATTCCCCATGCCTAACCTCTGTAACAATCGGTTAACCATCACCAGTGACGATCCTGCGTTGCTTGAACGCATCTGCGATTCGGTCGCGCCGCCATCGCTCGCGCTGTTTGACAAACTGGCGATCAAGTTTGGTTTCCGTATGGCCCCTAGATCGGAGACGGGGTTCCTTCATTTCCTTCGTCCGATGCCAGCGAACGTAGAGGAACTTGATATCGAGATCTTGCCACAGTTATCCCACGAGCCCAAGTCGTACTTTTGGCGGGTGGCGAATTGGGGCTGCCGGCACGATTTTTCGTACGAATTTCAGCGGACAAATCAAACAACGCTGAGTTGCGATTTCACGACCGATTACTCGCCGCCGGTTGCCGCGCTTCAGTACGGCGCCGCGCATCATAGCTTTTGCTTTCGTTTGCTGTACTGTGAAACCGGCGGTGGCTTTTGCGGCATCGCCACAGAATCAGAAAACAACGAGTTCGAAATTACACTCGATCGCCCGCCGAAAGACGAGGGCATTCCGCAAGAGCTGATCGATGCATTTAGGTTAGAAGAGGCCTATCAAGAAACCGGCAAAGATGCTGGCTAGACCGTTTGTCTGAGTGATTCAGCCCGAGATGGGAAACGACAATCTTTCACCCTCGTTAAGGTATTCTCGATGGAGGTCTAACAAGTCAGTTAAGTCACCAGTGTCCGCTTTCTTGACTGCGGCGAGATACTGATCCCAAACAACACTCTTTCCTAGTCCGATTGTCTCCTCAGGCCATTTGACCAACGAATGATCATTGTGTTGAGGAAAATGTTATTGAACATTTCCTCCATCCTGAAACGCATTTGCAAGTTTGAAACCGTTCCATTTTTGTCGAACGACAATTATCCGCGTGTCCCAATAGAAATAAGTGGGTTAGATTTGAAGCACTGACCTCCCTCCTGTCACCGAGAAAGAAATGCAATTGATTTTTACCAACCGCCTTCTTCCAACCGCGCTGCTCTTACTGGTCTCACTAACCGTCTCGTTTGGTTCTCAAGTCGCGGTGTCGCTAGGTGCACCTCAAGCCGCACACCAAGAGTTGACCGTCTCCACGATCTTCACCGATCATGCCGTTCTGCAGCGCGACGTTCCAGTTCCGATCTGGGGACGCGCCAAGGCAGGAGCATCAGTAACGGTTGCCATTGCTGGGCAAACACAAGAAACGGTTGCCGACGATGACGGCCGGTGGAAAGTGCCCCTCGATCCGCTAAAGGCTTCCTTCGACCCACACACGGTGGCCATCTCGTCCGGCGACCAGAAAATTGAACTGACCGACATCGTCGTTGGCGAAGTCTGGATCTGCTCAGGGCAATCGAACATGCAGATGACGGTCAATTCTGTGCCAAAAGTCAAAGCGCTCGTTCCAAAAATGGAACACGTCCGCACTTTCGAAGTGAAACGAACCGTGTCTTTCGAAGAGGCGGAAAATGTCGAGGGAACATGGAAACGAGAAAGGCCCAACAGTGCCGTGGCGTGTTCGTTCGCTCACTTTCTGCAACAGAACGCCGACGTGCCCGTGGGAGTTATCCTCAGCTGCTGGGGAAGCTCCTCGCTGGAAGCTTGGATGCCACGCGACATGGTCGACACCGTGCCCCACTTTAAATCCATGATGGAGGATTTTGACAAAGACACCAAAACGCGCGAGCGAATTCAGGGCATTCTGGACAGGCCAAGGCCGTGGGGTCGCAAGGACGATGTGTTCCTCAGGCGACAAACAAACATTCTTTATAATGCAATGATGCATCCGTTGGCGCCGTACGCCTGCCGCGGTCTGGTGTGGTATCAGGGTGAACGAAACACGCAGTCAATGAACAGCGGTGTCACCGAACCGTGGTTCGGCAATCACTCAGGAATTCTGAAGTACGGTGATACTTTGAAAAAATGGATCCAGCGCTATCGTCAACAATGGAACAACGACCAGATGCAGTTCTTGGTCGTGATGCTGCCCGGCTACGGCAAAGTTTTACCCAGCAAAATACTTGAAGGCCCGGCACTGCAAAACAAAGCGGCCGATGGTAAACCAGACAAACAACAACTTGCCAAAGCAAAAGCTAAAAACATGCGACTCAACGCGCGTCACCCAGACCTTCACTCATGGGCGTGGATGCGCGAGTCACAACTCCAAGTGTTGGAGTTACCACACACCGGCGTCGCCAACACGATCGATCTCGGCGACATCAAGGACATTCACCCGAAGGACAAACTGCCGATCGGTCGGCGACTGGCATTGCTGGCAGTTCGAAACACGCTCGAGAAAGACATCATTGCCGAAGGCCCCGTGATGAGTCGTGTTGAACAGCGCGGAGCCGATTTGGTCGTTCACTTTGAAAACGCCACTGGGCTGAAAACGGTTAACGGAAAACCACCGACAGGCTTTTGGGTTTGTGACGATGCCAAAGAGTGGGTTCGTGCCGAAGCGCAAATCGAAGGAGAGAAGGTTGTTTTAGGAGCGAGCAGAATCGATCTGCCACGTTTCGTGCGATACGCTTTTTCCGGGAAACCAAAAGTCAATCTGGTCAACGGTGCCGGTTTACCTGCACGGCCGTTTCGATCAGATTCGTTTGAACCATAGGTGTTCTGCTTCATACAGCAGATCTTCTAATCGCTTGCAAGATTGGCTATGCGACAAGGTGCAATTTGTCTTTCTAAATCAACCAGAGACGTTTCCGTGAACTGTAAATCTTTTTCAACCGTTCTTCTGCTGGCTCTTTTGCTGCTGAACTTCAAAGGCAGCAGCGCGATCGGTCAGCCACCGCAATCCGAAACCCGCACGCAGTCTCGGGCTATCTCCGATTTCGACGCACATTCCAAAACAGAAACGCAGCCCGAATATGAGCCCAATACGAGCGCTGCGAAAAATGCGGAACTGGCCAGCCAAGAAGAGTTGTTTGAGAATTTGCGGGGCCCCTTTGAGAATCCCAAGGACAATCCCGAACGTCCCAATGTACTGTTGATTGGCGATTCGATTTCAATCGGTTACACGCCTTACGTTCGACAGGCCCTCGCAGCGAAAGCCGATGTGTTTCGCATCCCTTCCAACGGTAAAGATTCTTCTTGGGGAATAAAGAAATTGGACAAATGGTTGAAGCTTGAGTCGCAGTGGGACGTGATTCATTTCAACTGGGGCTTGTGGGACATCTGCTATCGGCATCCGGACTCAAAAGTTCAGGGACGCCGCGACAAGATTAACGGAACTTTGACGACAACGCCTGAAAACTACCAAACCAATCTCGAGGCGATTGTAACTCGACTGAAGCAAACGAAAGCTCGGCTGATTTGGTGTGCGACGACACCTGTGCCCGAACATGAGGCGGGCCGAAAGCTAGGAGACGAAATCAAGTACAATCAACTTGCGGCGGAGATCATGAACGCCAACGAAATCACCATCAATGATCTTCACACGCATACTTTGCAACGCTTGCCAGAGATCGCCACCAAACAGGGCGATGTGCATTTCACGAAGGCCGGCTCAAAGTATTTGGCCGATCAGGTCGTTCAAGAAATCAAAAACCTGCTTGCCAAATAAGCAACGCGCGGTCCGTTTGCACGCCTACCGTGCATGAAACCCACCTATCAATCGAAAGACAAAACCAATGCGACTCAGGGCGATGAAGTTATTCCCAATTTTGGTTGGACTGGCAGTTGGCTGGATTGCACAAGACTCTGCTGGCGATCGAGTAAAGCGGGAGAAACTGGACTATCGGGAGTCAATTTCAACAACCGCCCTAGAAGAACCTCCCGCGGAGCCACTATCGCTATGGTACGTCAAACCAGCAGCTGGGAACAGGCTCTGCCTCTAGGCAACGGGCGAATTGGCGCGATGGTTTTCGGGGGCATCGGCAAAGAGATCATTCAACTCAATGAAGAATCCATCTGGGCCGGACCTCCGGTTCCCGAGATTACTGGCAACATCAGCTCGACCATCGATCAGGCACGGACTCTCTTGTTCGACGGCAAGTATCGGGCGGCACAGGAACTAATGCAGGCGACGATGCCTGCGAGGATTTCGCCTCGCAGCTATCAGACTTTGGGCCAAATGAATTTCAATTTCCCGTTCGAAGGCACAGCCACTGACTACCGGCGTGATTTGAATCTTGATACGGCAATCGCGACAACGCAATTCTCGATTGGCGAAGTTAACTATATTCGAGAGGTTCTAGCCTGCCCGGTGAATCAAGTCATCGCCGTTTGGATCAGCGCCAGCAAGTCGGGTTCCATTTCATTTGACGCCTCGGTCTTTCGCCCCGGCAATTTTAGCGTTCAAACACTTGACAACACGCTTGTCGCAACGGGTCAAGCATCGCAGGGCGATAAGCATAAAGGGGTCAAGTTCGCTGCCGCTTACAAAGCCGTCGCCGAAAGCGGCAGCGTCAGCAGCAAAGACGGGCAACTGATCATCAATAACGCAGATGCCGTCACGATCTATATCGCCGTCGCCACAGATTATAACCGGGACGACACTGCAGCACCGCTTCAGAAAGACCTTGCTACCGAATGCCTTAGCACGATCAGCGCTGCGGTTGCTAAAGGGTATCAATCCATCAAAGGCGAATCCATAGCTGCTCATCAGAAACTTTTTCGACGTGTCGAATTGAAACTGGGTCAGCCCTCAAAGCAAACCACACTCAATCGATTGAAGGACTACCGAAAGAAAGAACCTGTCATCGACCCAAACCTTGAGGCACTGTACTTCCAATACGGTCGCTACCTGCTGATCACGTCCTCTCGACCAGGCTGCCTCCCAGCAAACTTGCAGGGCATTTGGTGCAAGGACTTAGAAGCACCATGGAACAGCGACTACCACATCAACATCAACGCCCAGATGAATTACTGGCCGGCCGAAACTTGCAATCTTTCAGAATGTCATACGCCGTTCTTTGACTATCTGGAGAGACTCGTTCCCGCAGGTCAGCAAACGGCAAAAGACCTTTACGGCTGTCGGGGATTTTTCGCGGGGCACACCTCCGATGCCTAGCAGTACGTTGTGCCATTTGGCAAAGTACAATACGGCCAGTGGGTCGTTGGAGGTGCTTGGTGCACGCAACACTTCATGGAACACTACCGCTTTACTGGCGATAAAACTTTTTTGCGAGAGCGGGCCTATCCCATCCTGAAAGAATCATCTTTGTTTTTTCTGGACTGGTTGGTCGAAGATCCTAAAACAGGGAAGCTAGTCTCGGGGCCGAGCACGTCACCAGAGAATCGTTTCATCATTCCCGGAGGCACTAAAAAAGATTGGTCGAACCTGACTATGGGACCGTCCATGGACCAGCAAATTGTCTGGGATACGTTCACCAACATGCTGGAGGCTGCCAAGATTTTGGACATCGATGAACCGCTGATTCAGGAAGTACAATCGGCATTGGACAATCTGGCGTTGCCACAAATTGGCTCCGATGGGCGTCTGATGGAGTGGACCGAAGAGTTCGCAGAACAGAATCCGGGGCATCGTCACATATCACATCTGTTCGCGTTGCATCCCGGGCGGCAGTACCACTTGAACAACGCGCCAGAAATGGTCGCGGCGGCTCGCAAAACAATTGACGCTCGACTGGCCAAAGGGGGAGGTCATACCGGTTGGAGTCGCGCGTGGATTATCAATTTCTGGGCGCGTTTCAAGGACGCTGAAAAGGCTCTCAACAATATCGTGCTGCTACTGAAAAAGTCGACGCACAACAACTTGTTCGACAAGCACCCGCCGTTTCAAATCGATGGAAACTTCGGAGGCGCCGCCGGTGTGGCCGAAATGCTGCTGCAATCGCACGCCGACGAGATCGAGCTACTGCCAGCGCTGCCAAAGGCTTGGTCCAATGGTTCAGTTAAAGGTTTACGTGCCCGAGGTGGCTACGAACTGGATTTTGCATGGGAAGCAGGAAAAGTTACCAGCATGGACATTCGGCGCGTTGGCGAATTTGATGTGGCCCCCGTTAAGGTCCGGATTAACGGCGAACTAAAAACCATGGAAGTTCAATGAAGCACTCCATTCTAACGATTCTCGCTTTCTTTTTGTTACTGATGTCGGCGACGCCAGTTGCTTATGCGCAAGAGAATCAGCGCAGTTCTAACATCGTGTATCTAATGCTCGATGAATGGGGATGTTTTGAGTCGGGCCACATGGGCCACCGCGAATTGCTGACGCCCAACATCGATAATTTCGCTCGCCAAGGAATGCGGTTTACCAATGCACTGGCAGGGGCTCCTGTTTGCGGTCCGACTCGCGCAGTGCTGTTGACGGGCCTGCACAGCGGGCACACTTCGATGCGCACCAACAATGGATTCGCTCCCATCCGCGCGAACGAACCAACGCTGGCGACCATGCTCAAGGAACGCGGCTATGCGACCGGAGGATTCGGCAAGTGGGGTATCGGTGGGCGCGGAACTTCAGGCGTTCCAGAGAAAAACGGCTTCGACGTCTTCTTTGGCTACTACGATCAAGTTCACGCTCATTCTTACTTTCCCAAATACCTTATTCGCAACAGCCAAGAAATTCCACTCTCAGGTAATGAAGGCACAGACCCATATGTGGGAGAGACTCACGCTCAAGGAAAGATCTTTCAAGAATCGCTTTAGTTCATTCGCCAGCACAAAGGCGAACCATTTTTCTGCTACCTGCCGTGGACGCCACCTCACGGGCTGTGGGGCATCGATGAAGACGATCCATCATGGCTGCTGTTCAAAGACAAACCTTGGACAGCCGGTCAGCGGACTAACCGAGACGCGCGCGTCTACGCTGCTTTTATGCACATGGTTGACCGGCAAGTTGGCGAGATTATTGCTCTGCTTCAAGAATTAAACCTGGACGAGAACACCATCATCTTTCTCTCGGGCGATAACGGCGGTCAAGACTATTTCAAATCGCCCGAGCGCCCCCACGGATTCTTTGCGCCGAATCTCAATCCGAAAACCGGTGAACGATTTCGTGCCGGTAAGGGATCACTATCTGAAGGTGGTTTAAAAGTGCCATATCTCGTTCGTTGGCCCAAGAAGATTCGGGCCCATTCCGTTTCCGACCATGTCCTGTGTTTTCAAGAAGTGATGCCAACTCTAGCGCATCTCGCCGGAGCAACGTGCCCACCGACCGACGGTTTGTCGTTCCTGCCGACCTTGCTTGAGAAGGACGATCAAGGCAAACACGAGCACTTATATTGGGAGTATCGAGGCCAGATCGCGATACGAAAGGGGAATTGGAAAGCTTGGCGCAGCGCGAAAAAGAAATGGGAGCTATATGATCTTTCGACCGACATTGAAGAAAAGACGAATGTTGCGGCCGAGCAGCCAGACGTTTTACAGGAGCTGATCCAACTTGCCGCACAATCGCACCAACCAGTGAAACCGGGGAAAGTCTACGATAGAAAATTGTGTGAAAAAGATCGGCAAAAGCCAAAATGAAAACCGGCTAACGACCGAGATTGTTGGTTATTATCGCCCTGTGTCTTCCGGTCCATTATGACGACGGGAGACATTGATTCGGGTCGCAGAGAAATGAACCAGACTATCAACAAAAACGACATTGTCGTTCTTGTCCACGGACTTGGCGGCAGCCGCCTCGACATGTGGCCGCTTGGTCGGCGATTGAAGCGCCGCGGCTACAATGTTCGCCAA
>CAYTPS010000120.1:0-12261 GCA_964439245.1 uncultured Pirellulaceae bacterium
GGTCATAGACCGCCGGTACTAATTTTCGCCTGGCAAGATCGCCAGACGCACCAAAAATGACCAAGATTAGTGGCTTAATATCTTCTGGTTGCACACTCATTTATTCGACGTTTCGTCTTCCGGATGTAGATTTGAAAAAATGATCAATGGTGGTGCGGATTCAAGCGCGATACTTTTAGATGACAACTTCGCGTCCAAGCTCTCGGCGTACGATTACCCACTGGCCAGCATGCATCATCCAATGTGCTCCCAGCATATTGACCACCGCACCATCATTCGGAGCGTAAGACTGCATGTGCTCAGGAGCCGGTTTATCGAAATCGGTATCCGAAATGCCATCAATCATCTTGAGCACCGCATCGCCTTGAGCCTTAGCGATCTCAATTAGCTGGCTGTGGGGAACAAAGGCCGACGGGTCATCACTGGCAGCAGTTTCCTTGGTGTATTTTTCTTTGAAACCTTCTGGCAATGCCGGCACCGCACCTTCGACACAAGCGTTGGCCATATCATGCTCAGATGCAATGATATGTCCAACCTGCCAATTTACGTGGTTGCAGCCCGCGTGGGGACGAGTCATCGCTTCTTCATCAGTCAGGTCGCCGAGGTACGCTCCGCAAACCATCTGTGATGTCTGATAGTTGTTCTTTAACGCGTCGCGAATATCCATCGTCGCCTCCTGAAGATAAGTGTAAATGTCGTAGCCGATCTCGGAAGAGATTGGAGCACTTTTGCGCAAATTGTCCAAAGCCTTTCAGCTTCGGCTACTACAGAATCTCGACCTACACGTCGTAAGTCGTCGATGACGTTGTGCCGCCACGCCCTGTCCAGTTGGTATGGAAAAATTCGCCGCGCGGTTTGTCGACGCGCTCGTACGTGTGGGCGCCAAAGAAATCGCGCTGAGCTTGCAGCAGATTCGCCGGCAGCCGTTCGGTGCGATAGCCGTCGTAGTACGCCAACGCCGCGCTGATCGCCGGCATCGGAATACCCAGCAACGCAGCTTGCGAAACGACTCGTCGCCAAGAAGCCTGAGCATTTTCGACTGCCTTCTCGAAGAACTGATCCAACAGCAAATTGGTTAGCCCTGGATCTTTCTCAAACGCGTCGCGAATGTTGTTCAAGAACACGCTGCGGATAATACAGCCGCCACGCCACATCAGCGCGATTCCGCCGTAGTTCAATTTCCACGTCCGCTCATCAGAAACGGCCCGCATCAATTGGTAACCTTGAGCATAAGAGACGATCTTCGAAGCGTATAAGGCTTGTTCGAGGTCGGCAACCATCGTTGCTTTGTCGCCTTCGAATTTCGTATCGGGACCGTTAAGCACTTTTGATGCGGCAACACGTTCTTCTTTGAGAGCTGAAATGCATCGTGCAAAAACAGCTTCGCCGATCAGCGTCAATGGCTGTCCAATGTCCAGCGCCTCGATCGCCGTCCATTTGCCCGTGCCTTTCTGTCCGGCACGGTCCATAATCAAATCGACCGTGTGCTGGCCAGTTTCTTCGTCCTTGTGACCGAAGATGTCACGCGTGATCTCGATCAGGTAGCTATCCAGTACGCCTTCGTTCCACTTGGAGAACACATCGTGAATCTCCTCGTTGGACATATCCAGGCCGCTCTTCATCATCTGATACGTTTCGCAGATCATCTGCATGTCGCCGTACTCGATGCCGTTGTGCACCATTTTTACGAAGTGGCCGGCTCCTCCATTGCCAACCCAATCACAACACGGTTCGCCCTGATCGGTCTTGGCACTGATGCCTTGGAAAATATCCTTGACGTGCGGCCAAGCGTCCGGATTTCCACCGGGCATGATTGACGGCCCTTTGAGTGCTCCCTCTTCGCCGCCGGAGACTCCGGTTCCAACATAGAGAATGCCCTTTTCTTTTAGTTCCTCGGTGCGGCGAACAGAGTCGGGAAATTCGCTGTTGCCACCATCAATGACAATGTCCCCTTCTTCGAGGAACGGCAGTAAACTTTCAATCACAAGATCAACGGGACGACCGGCTTTCACCATAATCATCACTCGCCGCGGACGCTTAAGATTCTTGATGAGATCTTCAGGGGAGTGGACACCGATGATCGTTTTGCCGGCAGCACGACCAGCAATGAAATCGTCTACCTTTGAGGTAGTGCGGTTGTAAACCGCGACGGTGAAACCCTTACTGGCCATATTAAGAACGAGGTTTTCCCCCATCACGGCTAGGCCGATCAGGCCGATATCTGCTGCTTCTGACAACTGTCTGCTCCTGTGAGAAAAATGATTCCGCAAAGTATAATGTTATCCACCGAAATGGTAAGCATCACAAAGACGTCGTCGCGGTATTTCCCGGCAAGTTTGCGCCGCGTCTTAACAAAGACCGCCAAAGCATGTCCGCGGGAAAGAGAAGCCCCACTGGCGTAGCCTACGGGCGCGCTCGGTTAGAAGAATATGAATGCCACAGCGCCCCGAGTCTCGGGGAAACAAAAATCAGGCTACCGGTTTTTCCAAGGGGAAATCGGTATTTGGGCCTTTGTAGAGGCTCTTGTGAGCCTTGATCTGGTCCTTCTGATGTTTGTCGTCGTAGGTGAGACGAACGCGCTCTACGTCACTTAATCTTCTGAAGAAAGCATCGAGAACGATCGGATCAAAACGTGTGCCCCGCTCGGACAGCATGATCTCCAAACATTTCTGCATTGGGAATGCAGGTTTGTAAGGCCGCTCGCTGCAGAGAGCATCGTACACATCAGCCACGCAGCAAATTCTTCCCTCAATTGGAATTTGGTCACCTTTGAGCCGTTTCGGGTAACCAGTGCCGTCCCATTTTTCGTGATGCGTTCTGGCGATTAAAGCAGCCAGCTCTAGCATCGGAGAATCAACGCCTTCCATGATAAACCCGCCAACATCAGCGTGCTGACGAACAACCTCGCCGTTGGACTCGGCAAGTGGCTCCATGATCTCACAGCCCAGCGAGCAGTGATTTTTCATTACTTCGAATTCTTCCTTGTCCAAACGCCCTGGGTTCAGAAGTATGGCATCTGGAATGCCAATCTTGCCCACATCATGTAGCTGGGCAGCCAATTCGATCTGTCGGCAGTAATCCTTACCAAACCCAAGCTCCTCAGCGATAACGCCGCAGTACTTACCCACTCGAATAACATGAGCGCCTGTCTCATTGTCGCGGTATTCGGCGGCACGGGCCAAACAGTAAATAATCTGCTCACGCGATCGCTCGATCTGCCTAGTTCGATTGCGTACCTGGCGCTCAAGTTCAATGGCGTAATTTGCCAAGTGATCATGGTGGCGTTTCACCATCAACGCGTTCTTCACACGTACCGTCAAGTCGCTCGGATCGACCGGCTTCGCCAGAAAGTCCGTAGCCCCCAAATGCAACGCGTCGCGTTTGACTTGATTCTCTGATGTCGCACTGAGAATAATGACGGGAATGTGCTGGAATTCAGGAGCACGCTGCCGCGCTTTCAACAGATCCAATCCTGTTAGGTACGGCATCATGATGTCCAGCAGCACCACGTCCGGCTTTTCCGCTTTAAGTGCTTTAATCGCCTCACGTGGGTCGGTGATAGTGATGAAGTTGTGATAGCCCTCAGCCGCGAGGAATCTTTTCACTACGCGAATCACCAATTGCTCATCATCGATGATCATCACCTTGGAGTTCAACGTTGCGTTTTCGGCATCCGCATATTGTTTGGCGGCTAGATCTGCTTCTGAAGTCACACCATCGGGCTTGGAAGACCATTCGCCATCTTGCGGGACCGGTGGTTGGTCTGCTGGAGAGCCAACGCTCGGGTCAGAATTCACGGTGGGTTCCATCAATTTGCTCGAAAACACATGAATAGGATCGGTGGGAAAGCTCAAAGTGGGCGCAGATAACACTGGCTAGGCCACTAAAGGCTAGTTGTCTAAAAATGCTATCGAGAAATCGACCATGAAAACTGAAAGCACACCTATTTGGCTTCATCTGTTTTCTAATCTCAAGTGAATAACGTTTTGGTTTTACCGATTATCGGGGCTCTATCGTGCTCACTAAAGCAATTAGGCAGTTGGAGTGAAGTGGGTTTCTCTGGAACGTTCTATTCATCAATTCGCCTCCTCCACAATGAGGTTGTGATTTTGGAAAGCAAAAGCAGAAAAGTCGATCGTTGCTCATACGCAAAAGGGCTTCTACAAGCACAACCTTCGGCGGGCGAAGCACCATCGATCATTGTAGGGTGGTGAAACATTCAACGCGTCAAAAGCTGCAAAGCAGCACGAGTCCCAAACCAAACTCCCTGCTTAGCAGCTCAGTACGAAACGAAATCCACGTCCAATGCCCCAGCGGCGAATGTTAATTTGGATAAACTTGGAGGCTATCTCTTTGGGCCACAACAAAAAAGACGCTCCTCTTGGCAATTGCCAAAGAAACGTCTTTTCTAAGATTGAATCTGGATTCTTCTATGTCACAGAAAATCAGTGGAGCCGAAGGGAGTCGAACCCTCGACCTCTTGCATGCCATGCAAGCGCTCTCCCAGCTGAGCTACGGCCCCTTAGGTGTTAGCAGCTTAATTCCCAAACAAGCAAGCAAAGAGCTTGAAATTTGTGTTTTCTGTTAACAGAGCGATGTTGTATCGACCACTAATAAGCGTGTCAACAGGAAGCGGCGCCCGTCATCGAAGGTTCACCAAAGAAACACCGACTCCAAGCCGCCCAGGTGACCGCAGACCTCCCCTTCGACCGCTCCCACGGTCAAGCGGTGCATTTAGCCTTCGTGTCGCCGATCTCGCAAGAGATTGGAGAGTTTGTCCTTAAAGCTCCAACGTCTTGCGAGATTAGGCGGCACAAATCTTGAATCGACACCCTTTGCTGCCTGAAATCCCTTTCGGCTTCCCTGCCAAGCGTTCGAATTTTAAGCTTATTGCCCGAAGGTTGAACGAAAACCGGATGTTGGGTTTTGCGTTTGCTGCGGGAAAGCCTGACGGTTATTTGCAGGGTTTGGCGTTGCGGGGTTGTTCGCGTTAGCTGGAGGTGTCTGGGGAGCACTTTGAACTGCTGGGGCAGGTGGATTGACCCGCCCTTGAGCTCCCTGGGGCTGATCCTGTTCATCAATCAATGCCATCAGCAACTTTGTAATACACAGCTTATTCATGCTTGTGTTGTGGTCAGCCGCCTCTGCCTTAAGGGACTCGTGCAGACTTTCAGGCAGCCGAACGGTAATTACCTTAGTGGCTTCGTTTTTCCCGCTGGAGGGTTTCTTGGTTCTCAAGCTGGCGACGAGATTCTGGATCTCCGTAAACTCCGGTGACTGCTCAAAAACAGTATAATCTTTCTGTTCAGGGAACACGCTGCGAGCAGCTCCACTGACCCCCAAAGTCTCTCTGAAAAATGTCACCCAATCAGGACGGCGAGCATGCAACTCACGAGCGACCTGTAATACTTTTTGACATTTGGCTTCAAATCCGTCTGCTACCATTGATTCGTTCACTTGGAACTCCTTTTGCATTAGTTAGCTTGTTGAGCTAGGGTTGATTCAATCAAGAAACACCAGTTCATGCCGTTTGCTCAACCTTCAGTGGATCAGGCAGTTGGACCAGCTGAGCAATGTAAAACTCGCGTTCTTTGCCCCCATCATTTCCGGACGACAAGCAACAGGAAGTAATGTCATGCTACTGCTTGCATTACGCCAATTTCAGCCGGCTGCAAAAACAGCAGGCACGGACGCCCAAAAAGGTCGCACGAAAAACCTGCCTGCTTTTTGAGCAGCCGCACGAGTTGCAAATGCCAAGTGTCTTTTTTGTTTGGTTGGCCAAGTTTGGCTAAAGAACGGCGACCTAACGGCCGGGGAACGGCAACAAACTCAACAATGGGTCGCTTAGGGAAAATGAGTCGCAGGTTTCGTTCTTGCGGTCGGTGATGCTGACTTGTTTGCAGGATTCAAGACTTGAACCTGTTGAGATAAGAAAAAACGGATCGCAACCAGGTAGCTGCCGGTGGAGCCGGCCGTTTAGATTCGCGCATGAAAAAGCCAGATGCTAGCGACTCGTGCTAGCAACTGGCGTGTTCCATTCACTATATATAAGGGCTACCGTTTTCTAGTTCGGCGGCCGGGCTCGTCTAAGCGTTTGCGTAGTTCGCGGCAAGTTCGGCGCGGCACTTCTCCAGCAACTTTTTGGTTGCTTTGATACCGGCAGATTCATCCAGTTTTTTCCCCTCGTACTCGATGCCAACGTAGCCACGGTATCCAGCATCTAGCATGATTGTGAGCACCTTCATGAAGTCCGTTTTGGTCTCGTTTCCATCGTCGTCAAAGTCGTGACTCTTGGCGGAGACGGCTTTTGCGAATGGCATTAAAGACGCCATTCCCAAATATCGGTCGTATTCAATAAAGGGGCCGTTGTTGCCCCTGTTAATTACAAAGTTCCCAAAATCTGGAAGCGTTCCACAATTCGGCATGTTCACTTTTCGGATCACCTGAGCCAGCCATTGTCCGTTGGACGAGAGGCCACCATGATTTTCGACGATGACCCCGATATTGTCTTTGGCGGCGTACTCGCAAAGACTGCTCAGCCCGTCCGCTGCTCGATCGACTTGCTCCGCATAAGTGCCACCAGAAGCTGCGTTGACTCGAATTGAGTGGCAGCCCATAAATTTGGCCGCATCGACCCATTTATGGTGGTTTTCAACCGCTTTTTTGCGTTTACCTTCATCAGCATCGCCCAATTTCCCCTCACCATCGATCATGATCAGGAGCGCCTTAACGCCGTTTTCATCCGCCCTTTTCATCATTTTGCCAAGGTATTTTTCATCTTTTGCTTTGTCCTTGAAGAACTGGTTGACGTACTCAATCGCACCGATGCCAAACTCCTCCTTGGCGACCTTGGCAAAGTCCAAATTATCCATTTTTCCACCACGCAGCCGACGATGGAGAGACCACTGAGCCAGCGAGATATCGAAAAGCTTCTCCGATTCAGCATCTCTGGTCAGATTCTTACGTGTTTTTGCCAGAGTAGATCCTGCCAACGCGAACGAAGCGGAAGCGACAGCCGATGCAGCCAAAAACTGGCGACGATGTGGGGATTTCATCAATGGTTCTCCTAGTATTGAGAGCGTTTTATGGGCTTTGAGCCCAATATTATAGCTGTCGTTCTTCGGTTATGGGTCGATTTGATCGGCAACACATACATAAACGTTTCGAATTTTGGTAAAACGAATCAACGTGATCGACTGCCGATCGAATTCGGTATCCCATTCATCTCCATCGGCTTAAACAAGCTGTCAATTCTTCACCGTGACTGATTCCAAACCCGCCGACGATTCGATTACTATCGAAACATGCCCTCATCCGGTCAGCGCGTCGATAGCTCCTCCCGGATCAAAAAGCATCACCAATCGCGCTCTGGTCTGTGCAGCACTTGCCGACGGTACCTCGGTCCTAAAGGGGGCGCTCGACAGTGACGACACGCGCGTGATGATCGATAGCCTGCAAAAAATTGGCGTCAACGTGGAGGCAGATCTCAGCCAAAATCAATTAACGGTCCACGGTACCGGCGGCAAATTCGACGATTGTGACGAACTGTTTATTGGCAACAGCGGAACCACCGTCCGATTCCTCACCGCCATGCTGGGTTTTGCCGGAGGGAATTTCAAACTTGACGGCGTCGACCGGATGCGGGAACGACCAATCGGCCCTTTAGTTGATGCTCTTCAGGGACTAGGCTCAAAAACAACTGCTCTCTCGTCCGGCGACTGTCCTCCTGTGGAAATCAAATCACCGGCTGTCTCCGGAGGGAAAGTTGCCGTCAGTGGCAACATCTCTAGCCAGTACTTGAGCGGTTTGTTGATGGCAGCTGCTCAGGCTCCCGGCGATGTCGAATTCTCCATCGATGGCCCGTTGATCTCCAAGCCTTACGTCCAAATGACGATCGAAGTAATGCGGTCCTTCGGCGTGGAGTGCCAAGCAAACGAGTCGCTGACCCATTTTTCCATTGGCGCCGACCAAAAGTACTCGGCCACCCACTACGATATCGAACCGGACGCGTCAGCCGCTAGCTATTTTTGGGCAGCGGCGGCGATCTGTGGCGGAACGGCAACGGTTACGGGGCTTTCACGCAATTCCCTGCAAGGCGATGTCGGGTTCGTGGACTGCTTGGAGCAAATGGGCTGTGAAGTTGACTGGGCAACAGACCACGTCAGTGTCACGGGACCGGCCAAACGCGGCATCGATCTCGACATGTCCAATGTCAGCGACACCGTTCAAACATTGACCAGCGTGGCGCTGTTTGTCGACGGCCCCACAAACATCCGCAATGTGGCTCACAACCGCGTCAAAGAAACCGACCGCATTGGCAATCTCGCAATCGAGCTTCGCAAGTTTGGCGTCAAAGTTGACGAACGACATGACGGAATGACGGTGCATCCGGGGCCACTGAACCCCGCGGTCATCGAAACGTACGACGACCACCGAATGGCCATGAGCTTAGCGCTGGTTGGATTGAAGCAGGAAGGCGTGGTAATTACTAATCCAGGCTGCGTCTCGAAAACCTACCCCAATTACTTCGCGGAGCTCCGTGATTTTTTGAATGGTCAATAGCGATCTTTTTGCGACTGAAAGAATCATTCGCTCCGCGCGGTCACACAGGACTTGGCAAACTCTCGCGCTCTAACTTCCGTGGACAAGTCCCACAACTAAAGATGTGATGCCCCCATTCTGGGTTGAGCATTGCGAGTGCTTAAACGCAGTGAGAATAAAACACAGCGAGACCAAGACAAACTGGCCTCACGGTTCCAAATCGAAATCGAACTCGCTCTGGCCTCCGCCGATCTCGACCGTCAACTCAGAATCGTCGTTGTACTTTTTCGGTAGAAATTGTTTCACGCCCCCGCCTTCAACTTTTTCGCCAGTCACGGTGTCAATCGAGAATTTCTTCGAGGAGCGTTTCCAAGCCTTTACGTCAACCCGATAGCTTTCTTTGAACAGCCCCCGTTCAGTTGCCACCGCGTACGTCCCGTTCTTAACATCGGCACCGGAGGTAGGTCCGGTGGTTCCCGCCATGGGGCTGAACTGAACGTATCCCCACTCAACAGGTTCTCCGTCGAATGTGACAGATCCTTTGAGTGGATAGCGACCTGAGTCGTTGCACCCCGCCACTGCAACCACAGAAAAAAGTAGTGCCATCAGCAACAAGCAACGATAAAGATAATCCTTGGACATCGTTCTCCTTCGACCAAAGTTCAACCAATCGATTTGAGCAAAAGATTGAGAGAGGGCGAGCAATGCCCCTTTCCATTTTTAATGCTCGCCGACGACCAAGCCATCGTTAGTTGAACCGATGTTCTTCCAAGTATCCGCGTCGATTTCGTTAGTAATAAAGTCCACATGCCCATCACCGAAGGCGACCACCACTCCCCCTAGTTGAGCGCTACGCGCGGCCGCGTGGTATTCATCGTAAGTCCCACCCGGGATCACGGGCATCCATGGAATCGTTTCGTTGATTGCCCAGCTGCGACCAGCGCCACCCACAGCACCAGCGTCGGCGGCGCCGTTGGGCGCGTTGAAATGGGAGTACCATGAAGTTCCGGGTAGGAAAAGGCTCCAAACGCCCCGCACGTCAACACAGAACGTCGACGGACAGTTTGCCTCACCTGAAACAGTTCCATCGTCATCCTTACCACTGAGGACTTCGCTTAAAAGTGCCGTGTTGGAACTACCGTCGGCCATGGTCTCGAAATTCGTTTTACTCTCGCCACCAAACGCGCCATCAGTCGTCCAATCAACACTACCTCCATTATGATTTCTCCAAATCTGTTCGTTACTTCCGCTGATCCCTTGGTCAGCCAACATCTTGTCGCTGCCAAAACAGACGACGTAATTAGAACGGGAGAAGAGGTTTGAAGCGTTAGTGGTCGCCACCAACCTTCCCGCCGCATCATCTGAAGGGCATTGGTATGACGGGATTTCTTCTTGAGTCACATTAATATTTGATTGTGGTTTTTTGCGTTGTAGTTCCATCCGCTTTCCAAATTGGCCTGCTCAATGAACGGCAGAATCCTGACCAAAGCGGTGGCGTTAAGACCAATCGAATCAGTCGCATCGATTCCTTTTGGCAACACACCATACGCTGACTCGAAGTTATGGATTGCCAACGCAACTTGGCGGATGTTGTTCGAGCAAGAAATCCTTCTCGCGGCTTCTCGAACCTGCTGAACAGCAGGTAACAACATTCCAATCAGAATGCCTATAATGGCAATCACCACGAGTAACTCGACCAGTGTGAAAGCACATTTCATACCGTTGTTTCCAAAACGAATCTTCATGTGCATATCCTATAATGACGAGTTAGATAGCAAGAATCAGAAAGCTTCACCAGAAAATAACGCTTCCCTACCCCTCAGTTTACGTGATAGACCTTGGTTGTACAGCCAATTTCGGTTGACGAACTCCTATCAAGGGCTTCTCCTAGATGACTATCTTCGTCCAGCCAAGCTTGATTTTTCATCAAGCTTTGACTGCACAACAATCGTTGTCCATGAAGGACAGCTTTAAACAGGTTGACCGTGAGGGGCAGTGAAATTCTACTTCTATCGTTCGCCGAAACCTGAAACAGGTTTCAAGTCTCACACCGCATCAAAAGCAAAAGACGACCATTATTTTTAATCGAAAGAAACCATGAAACGGATCGACGAAATCTCGCAGGGGCTTTTTCCAGATGAGGTCCATCGCAACGCGGCGCCTGCAAAGCTTTACGAACACGCGGTCTTGTATGATGGTGGCAAGATCACAAAGTCCGGAGGACTGGCCGCGACGTCAGGGAAAAAAACTGGGCGCAGCCCGCGCGACAAACGTATCGTCTCTCAAGAGTCGGTCAACGCGGATGTTTGGTGGGGAGAAGTTAACATCGCGATGACCGAGGCGTCTTTCGGAAAAGTCCGCCAGCAAGCCATCGATTACTTGGACAGCAGTGATCACCTGTACGTGCTCGATGCGTTTGCCGGTTGGGAGACGAAACATCGCCTTAAGATTCGCATCATCTGTTCGCGCGCCTACCACGCCTTGTTCATGCACAACATGCTAATTCGTCCGACCGAAGAGGAACTGGCCGAATTTGGTGAACCGGACTACGTGATTTACAACGCGGGCTGCCAAACCGCCGACACCTCGATCGAAGGCGTGGAATCGGAAACCAGTGTGTCGATCAATTTTGACAGTCGCGAAATGGTCATTTTAGGTACCGAGTACGCTGGCGAAATGAAAAAGGGCGTGTTCACCATCATGAACTACTTGATGCCCAAACGCGATGTTCTGTCCATGCATTGTTCCTGCAATGAGGGACAGCAGCACGACGTGACGCTATTTTTCGGGCTCTCGGGCACCGGAAAAACAACTCTGTCTGCTGATGTGAACCGAAAACTGATCGGCGATGACGAACATTGTTGGACTGAAGATCACATCTTCAACATCGAAGGTGGCTGCTACGCAAAATGCGTGAATCTGTCGGCAGAGAAGGAGCCCGAGATCTACAACGCAATTCGATTTGGATCAGTTCTGGAAAACACGGTCCAAGACGCGCTTACGCATGAAGTCGATTACACCGAAACCTCAATTACCCAAAACACGCGTTGCTCATATCCCATCGAGTTCATCGACAATGCTCGAGTACCGTGCGTAACCGATTCCCCCAAGAACATTATCTTCCTGACCTGTGACGCATTCGGGGTGTTGCCCCCGGTCAGTAAATTGACAGCCGAACAAGCAATGTATCACTTCATCAGCGGCTATACCGCCAAAGTCGCGGGAACCGAGATGGGCGTTTCCGAACCTCAAGCAACCTTTAGCGCTTGTTTCGGCGCGGCATTCTTGGTTTGGCATCCAACGCGCTACGCCGAACTGTTAGCAGCAAAAATGAAGCTTCATAATTCTTCAGCCTGGTTAGTCAACACAGGTTGGAGCGGCGGTGCCTTCGGCGAGGGATCGCGCATTAGTCTCGCTTTCACGCGCGCCATCATTGACGCGATACACAACGGCACACTCTCAATCGCCGATTATGCAAAAGACAAACATTTTGGATTGGCGATCCCCAAGGCTTGTCCCGGAGTACCTGGAAAGATCTTGCGTCCCAAAGGCACTTGGAAGAATCCCGCAGACTACGTCGCAATGGCGAACAAACTGACGGCCGCCTTCCAAGAAAATTTTTCCAAGTACGCTGACAAGGCATCACAGGCCGTGATCGATGCTGGTCCGTCGTAGTGAATGTTTGGCTTAGAAGATCAGAAAGAGAAGAAACGTTTGTAG
>CAYTPS010000121.1:0-7457 GCA_964439245.1 uncultured Pirellulaceae bacterium
GTCCTAACATCTGGCTTGGGCGGAACTCGGTCAGGGTTGCCTTCATCAATTCTTGGCTGGCGCCAGAGGTCTTTTCGGGCCATATCGGCGAAGATACGCGTTTGATTGCAAGTGCGGCCGCGCTCGCCCGTCAATCGCCCCATCGGAAGTGCTGTCTCAGCGTGAGCCCGGTCTAGCAGCACATCTCCTGCAGACTCTAAGCCATCAGCAATGGATTCCAGTAGACTCGCGATATCTTCACTGCTGGCTGTCTGGAGTGCATCGTATGCCTCGTCGGCGGCTACGAGAGCTTCGTTGATTTCTGCTGTGCTGGCTTCAGCGAATTGTCCATCGAGTATTTTGCTGGTGGCAGGGTTGATAGCCTGAAATGTATCTGTTGCCGACGCGGTGCGGCGGCCAGCAATAAAATGTTGTCCGGTAAGTTTCACGAGTGCCTCGTTGGTTGTCTCTGGGTTGCTTCAATGATTGAGGTCAAATAAGTAAGAGCGTCGATTTTCAGTCCATCGAATTGATCAATTTTCCGATACCATCAATTTCAATTTCGACCACGTCGTCAGTTTTCAATGAGAATTCGTCTGGCGGGATGATCCCTGTTCCCGTCATCAACATACATCCATTGGGGTGCGTGTTGTCTCGAAAAAGAAATTCCACAAGTTCTTCGAATCCACGTTTGATCTGCGAGATCTCGATTTGCTCTTCAAAAATAGTTTTTCCCAATCGAGTGATCTTCATTTTGATCTGCGCGTCTCGGGGGGGCGGTTGTTTGGCCACCAGAATCGCTGGCCCAATCGAAGCACATCGGTCAAATGACTTTGCCTGCGGCAAGTAAAGAGGATTCTCTCCTTCGATGTCGCGGCAGCTTAGATCGTTACCAATGGTGTAGCCAATGATCTTTCCCGAGCGAGAGATCACAAGTGTAAGCTCTGGTTCGGGAACGATCCATTTCGAATCCTTGCGGCGGTGCATCACTTCGCCTGGTCCAACGGTGCGCTGAGCCGTGGCCTTCATGAAAATTTCTGGACGCACTGCGTCGTATACTCGATCGTAGAAATCTCCTCCTCCAGCATCCTGCGATTCTTCCATTCGGGCATTTTTACTTCGGAAGTAGGTAACTCCCGCAGCCCAAATTTCTTGTTCGGTGATCGGAGCAAGTGGCAGCTGCACAACAGACGCAAGCGACAAGTCTTCTTTGAGGTCCCGCACCATCCGGCTCAGCGTCTCAAAAAGTAAATCATCATTGACCAATTCATTCCATGGACGATCAATGGAATACCACGAGCTCTCGAAATGGAGAACAGGCCCCGTTGAAGTTCGGTAGAGCAGCATAAGGTATCACTTTCCGGTTGGAGATTTAGGAATCCACTAGCATATCCGATCATTTTTCTAGTTGGGATACCCCCGCGATTGTATGGCAGGAATTTGCCATCTAAGATGGTGTTTGCTTCCATTACATCGCGCAAACAGGATGTTTGCATTTTTAGGGAACCCCGCAATGCAACTGTTTTTTTCCGGTCTTTCTCAGATCGATGCCGGCACTGCCGCCAGTCCCTCGGTCAGCTACCTTCTGGTCTGTGTTTTGCTGTCGATCATCACGTTATTTGTGCTGATTATTTTTCTCCGCATTCAAGCCTTCTTGGCTTTGATCGCGACCAGTGTTTTTCTAGCGTTGATTACGGGCTTAGATTTATTGGACATTGGTAAAGCGGTCCAGAACGGCATGGGAGGATCGCTCGGCTTCATCGCAACGGTTGTTGGACTCGGAGCAATATTCGGCAAGATTCTTGAAGTCTCCGGTGGAGCCGAGACGATTGCGAAGTCGTTGATCGGTCGATTTGGCGAATCTAAAGCGACGTGGGCTTTAACCATCACTGGTTTCTTGATTTCTATTCCCGTGTTTTTGGATGTCGGCCTTGTTCTGGTCGCGCCCATGCTTTTTGCGTTGGCTCGTGATGCAAAAAAATCAGTATTGCGGTATGCGTTTCCTCTACTGGCAGGAATGGTCGTTACGCACGCTTGCATTCCTCCGACCCCGGGCCCAATTGCGGTCGCTGAGTTTTTGAACGCGGACCTAGGTTGGGTAATATTCTTCGGCTTCGTGGTTGGATTGCCGACGGCAATTGTCTGCGGCCCCTTTTTGGGCGTGGCGCTGTCCAAGCTTGTCCCCGCAGAAGGACTTGAGACGTTTAAGGTTGAAGCTGAGAAAGTTGAGCCCGAATTCAAGCCCACTTCAGGTCCCGGTGCCAACCTGCCCTCTTTCGGATTGATCCTTGCGATTATGGGGTTGCCGCTGATTTTGATGGTGTCCGGTAGTGTTGTTGAGTCGGCGCGAAAGTCTGAATCGCGTACAGCAATCGTTGAGAAGATCGAGGCCGCGGGTGGTACGGCTTCGTACGAGGCTGTTTCTCAGGCGTCACTTTCGGCGGAAGAGTCGGAGAGACTGTTTTACAATGGTACCGCTTGGAAGTTGATTTCGTTTCTTGGACATCCGATCATTTCATTGATGTTGGCGACATTTTTGACTTGGTATGTTCTGGGGACCCAACGAGGTTTTTCTAGCCAGCAGTTGATGGATCTTTCCACCGCATCCTTAGGCCCGGCCGGAATCATTATTTTGGTGACCGGTGCTGGAGGCGTTTTCAAAACGGTCTTAAAGGATTCAGGTGCCGCTCAGGCCTTGGCCACGACTTTGACGGATTGGGATCTTCCTATTCTGGCGCTCGCGTTTTTGATCGCGACCCTTATTCGCTTAATTCAAGGTTCGGCTACCGTTGCCATGATCACGGCCGCGGGTTTGATGGCAAACATTGTCACTAGCCTAAACGAACCCCTTTCGGCTCAGATGCTGGCCCTGATGGTTTTGGCAATTGCATTTGGCGCCTCTGCGTGTTCACATCTCAATGACAGCGGTTTCTGGCTGGTTAGCCGTTACTTGGGCATGAGTGAGCGGCAAACGTTTAAGACGTGGACAGTTTTAACTACGATAATCGCGCTTGTTGGTTTCGCTTTGACGATGCTCGCTGGCTATGTCGTCCAATCCATGTGACACTCAAAACAGGCAGCGATGAATATTTTCGACGCAGAAGACCCTTCAATCTTTGACGTGCAGACTTCGGCCGATGGTCCCTCTGGAGCATTGCCGCTGACCGATGAAATGCTTCGCCACCGACCTAGTGGTGATCTGTTCGGTTGGACTCAAGATGCGGCGATGGGCTGGGAACCGGCGCAACTGGCGCGCGATGAATATTTGATACTTAGCACGATGGGCGGCATGCGAGCTCCCGACGGAAAACCAATTGCGTTGGGCTACCATACGGGGCACTGGGAAATAGGTCTGCTGGTCAAAGAGGCGGCCGATCGGATCAAAGCCCGTGATGGCATTCCGTTTGCCGGATACTGTAGTGATCCTTGTGATGGTCGGTCACAAGGGACAACGGGGATGTTCGATTCATTGGCTTATCGCAACGACGCGGCGATTGTGTTGCGCCGTCTAGTTCGTTCGTTGCCGACAAGCAAAGGCGTCATGGGAGTTGCCACTTGCGACAAAGGCCACCCGGCGATGATGATGGCGCTGGCTGGGATTAGGAATCGTCCGTGCATCGTTGTCCCTGGTGGTGTCACACTGCCGCCGACCCGCGGCGAGGATGCGGGGAAGGTCCAGACCATTGGCGTCCGCTACACGCACGGCATTATCTCGTTGCAGGAAGCCGCTGAGATGGGCTGTCGTGCCTGCGCGACTCCAGGAGGTGGTTGCCAGTTTTTGGGAACTGCCGCGACTAGCCAAGTTGTGGGGGAAGCCCTTGGATTGTCATTACCTCACTCCGCATTGGCCCCTTCTGGTCAACAGATCTGGTTGGACATCGCAAAAAAATCTGCTGACGCACTGATTCAACAAAAAAGAAAAGGAATCAAAGTAAGCGATATTGTCACCGAAGCCTCTATCAAAAACGCCATGGTGTTGCATGCTGCAATTGGAGGCTCGACGAATCTGCTGTTGCATATTCCCGCAGTCGCACACGCCGCCGGTGTCCGCCGTCCCACGGTAGAGGATTGGATAGAAGTCAATCGAACAACGCCGCGCTTGGTTAGTGCACTTCCTAACGGTCCCATCGACCATCCCACAGTGCGTGTTTTTCTCGCCGGTGGTGTTCCCGAAGTCATGCTGCACCTGCGCGAGCTGGGATTGCTGAATACCAATACACTGACCGCCACGGTGCTTCCGCTGAACGAAATGCTGGAGCAATGGAAAGTCTCAGAGCGTCGTCAGCGTTTGCGGAAGCGGCTTCAAGACGAGGATGGCGTCGATCCTAACACGGTGATTTTTAATCCTTCTGCTGCGGCTGAGGCTGGCATGACCGGAACGCTGGTCTTTCCCAAAGGAAACCTATCGCCGGACGGTTCGGTCGTCAAAGCAACCACGATTGATCCCACAATGCTCAAAGACAATGTGTTTGATTTTCGTGGACAAGCGCGCGTCTTCTATTCTGAATCTGATGCGATCGCGGCGATCAAGGGACAGGGCAGCAAAAAGGTGGAAGCCGGCAACGTATTGGTTCTGGCTGGCTGTGGACCTTCGGGAACGGGAATGGAGGAGACGTATCAACTGACCGCAGCGCTAAAGCATTTGCCGTGGGGAAAGGATGTCGTGCTGTTGACCGACGCGCGGTTCTCCGGTGTATCGACGGGGGCATGCATTGGCCATATCGGCCCGGAGGCTCAGGCGGGAGGTCCGATTGGCAAGATTATCGATGACGATTGGATTGAGATTCGAATCGATCGCAGGTCGATCTCTGGCCATATCGACTTAGTTGGCCACGGTGACACGATGGCTGATGCTGCTTGGGGATCGAAGGAACTACAATCGAGAGCGGTCGGCACCTTTAAGCCACATCCTGAGTTACCCGATGACACTCGGCTGTGGGCGGCACTGCAGAATGCTGGGGGCGGGACGTGGGGAGGGTGCGTCTATGATGTGGAAGAAATCTTGAGGAAACTTGGCAGGTAAACCTCGCCTGCATCCGAAGGTTTGGCCTACCCAAACGGCATGTTCTGGTAGAATTGAGAGTGCTTGAAGTCACTAACTGGAACCCACCTTCTCAATGTTTGTTCAAATCTTTGTCGGCTACTTTATGCGGCCGTTGTGCCCCATTTTGCTGGCTTTCATTTTCGCCAATACCGTTTTGGCCCAGGCTGATCAATCTGATCCTGTCTGTGACGATTTCGTCAGACAGTTCCAACTGGAGGCCGTCGAATCAGGGAAAGCGGACTGGATTCATTGGGGTGACAAGCCGGGCAAGTTCAGCAACTGGAAAAATCACTCCAACAGACTGATACCCGTTTATAGTTTTGGGATGTCGCTCGATTCTATCGATGGAAAAAACAGTGCCTATCGCAGTAAGAAAAAAATCAAATCGTTGTACCAGACGTTGCCGGAAGGGACGCTGAACAAGAAAGCACAATATTTTGACCAAACACAATTGTACGACCTCCAGCAATCGGCCATAGAAGCTGGCAAAAAGAACATCATTGTTCTGTTGTTCGATGGGATGGACTGGCAGACCACCCAAGCCGCAGCAATCTATCGTCGGCAGGCAGTTACCTATAAGGAGGGACGCGGCGACGTATTGTCATTTCAAACCTACGGCAAAGCGGAAACGGACTTTGGTTTTTGCGTTACTAGTTGTCATAACGGCGGATCAAAGTACAACGTGGATTCCCAGACTGTCACCAACCAAGGCGGTAATCGAAGTGGTGGTTACAACGCCGATCTTGGAGGCGCCAAACCTTGGACACGCTCGGCTAGTTCTACCTACCTGATCGGTCGTCACAAAACGATGGCGGATGTCTACACCGATTCCGCTGCTTCAGCTACTTCGATCACCACCGGAAAGAAAACCTACAACGCTGCTATCGCTGTCGACTATAAAGGCAAACCACTGAGAACTCTGGCTCATCAATTGCAAGAGTCAGGCTGGTCCGTTGGTATCGCCACGAGTGTGCCAATTTCACACGCGAGTTTGGGTGCCACGTATGCTCACAACGTGAGCCGAAGTGATTACCAAGATATTTCGCGCGATCTTCTTGGGCTACCGTCTGTGTCTCACCAAGATGAACCGTTGCCGGGGATGGATGTGGTTATTGGTTGCGGCTGGGGCAACGAGAAAAAGGACGATTTCGAAAAACAAGGTAAGGACTTTATTCCTGGCAACAAATTTTTGACTGCAGAGGATCTTGCGATGATCGATGTCGAAAACGGTGGCCAATATGTCGTCGCTACTCGTACCGAAGGAGAAGACGGATCCGCTGTTTTGGCTGCCGCAGCCGGGAAAGCGATCAAACAGAAGAAACGACTTTTTGGGTTCTTTGGTATTGGATCTGAACATCTCCCTTATCAGACCGCCGACGGGAACTACGACCCAACAAGAGGCATCGACAAAGCAGATCGATATACGCCGGAGGACCTCTCGGAGAATCCAGTGTTGGCGGAAATGGCGACGGCGGCCCTTGATGTTCTGGGGACAAACAAAAACGGGTTTTGGCTGATGGTGGAGGCGGGCGATGTTGACTGGGCCAATCACAACAACAACATCGACGATGCGATTGGTGCTGTCTTCAGTGGAGAAAAGGCCTTCGATGCAATTACTAACTGGGTTGAAGAAAATAGCAGCTGGGAAGACACTTTACTCATTGTCACTGCTGATCACGGGCATATGATGACCCTAGACGAACCAGAGAAATTGATTCGGCAAAAGACAACTGAAGCGAAACCAAAACGTCTCGAAGAAAGCGTCTCTGCATCGAAATAAAACGTTTGTTACCAACAGTGTTTTACCGACAGATATCTTCACGTTTTTAAATTACTATCCACAAATATACTCGACCGAAAGATCGTTATGCCATCTGCAGCTGCCCGCCACATCCTTGTTGAACTAGAAGAAGTGTGCCAAGACCTAAAAGACCAGATCGAAGCAGGCGCCAATTTTGCCGACGTCGCAGCAGAGTTCTCTGCATGCCCTTCGGGAAAGTCGGGCGGTGACCTCGGGAAGTTCAGCAAAGGCCAGATGGTTCCAGAATTTGATCAAGTTGTCTTTTCAGAAGAGCTGAACAAAGTTCATGGACCGGTGAAAACTCAGTTCGGCTATCACCTGATCGAAATTACCGAACGCGAAGATTGAACCGGTTCTTTGTTGGATTGCGGCAATATTGGTAGGAACCTGCCGCTCCAACAAATCTTATGGCTAGCGAACCTGCAAAATTTTTATCACCGGGGAATCGTCTGCGATGAGTTCGGGTTTGGACTCCGCACCATCAGGCCATCGCACCGTGACGCTTGTTGATTCTTTCAGCCATGATTTTGGGATATGAAGCTGAGCCGGTGATTGGGACAGGTAGCCGTCGCCGGCATAGATCTCGAACCGTTTCTTGCCATCGGACATCTGAAACAGAATACTAGCTCCGAT
>CAYTPS010000121.1:7467-12231 GCA_964439245.1 uncultured Pirellulaceae bacterium
CCGATCGCGCTACGATTTCCTTCAAGCCCCACCAATTCCAAGGCGACAGATCCCAAATCTGATTCGTTTCGGAGTATTTCGAGTTGTTCGTTGTTTACGGCAATCACAGCGTCTAAGTCACCATCGCGGTCAATATCGGCAACAGCAAGTCCGTTCGAATCACCACTTATGGAGATGCCGCTGCGAGCCGGCCAGAGTTCTTCAAATGTTTGGTCCTCATTCCCTTTGAGCATTAGACTCAATCCGCCATCCATGTAGCCTGTTTCTGGTTGAGCTCCGAAGAAATTATTGGTTAGCATGATGTCCAATTTCGAATCGCCGTCGAAGTCAGCGACGGCTGCGCTGTAGGCCGGACTCGACTGAGCAAGGTAACCAAGCGGTTTTGCTTCGAAACGTCCATCTCCGCTGTTCCACAAAACGCAAGTTTCGAGCATGGTGACTTCGTGGAACGGAGCCGCTTTTTCATCTGTTTGGTAAATGTCGCTGATCGAAGCTAATGAAAAGTCGTGAAACGATTCAAATTTTTCCGCGATGAATGGCATACAACGCGACGAGCAACTACGCCCACGAATGGGGTACTCCGTGTCTCCCTCGAATTCGGCTTCGACAAGATCAAGTGTGCCGCTCTGATCAAAGTCCTCGTAATACAGCCGATGCGGATGTTGTTCGGTGGTATGGTATTTTGAATTGTGGCCTTGGTTGGTGACCACGTAGTCAATATCACCGTCGGCATCGAGATCACCGGCCGCGATGCCATGCCACCACCCCTTGTTCATCTCAACGCCAGATTTGGTCGTGACATCAATAAGTTTTCCATCTTGGTTCTTGAAAAACGCTACCGGTCCCCACTCAAGGGTAAGTATCAAGTCTGTCCAACCATCGTTGTCAAAGTCACTCCAGAGAGACGACGTTACGAGCCCCTTTGCCTCAGCGCCACCGGCAACATCAACTGATGCTTCGGCGAAAACGCCACCTTCGTTGATCAGAAGACGGCTTCGGGGTGTCTCGGGATAGCGGCCCGGAATGCTGCGAGAACCCACAAACAGATCAAGGTCTCCGTCGCGATCAAAATCCGCAGCCGAAACGCACCCGCTGTTGTCGGCAAGTCTTGGTAGAGCCGCCTCGGCAAACGTGAAATGGCCTTCGCCGTCGTTTAGGTACAAGCGATCCCGATAGGGATCAGAGTTGATGTCGAATTCAGCTCCGCCACTTGCGACGTAGAGATCCAAATCGCCGTCTTGGTCGGCGTCAAAGAACAATGCACCCATGTCTTCTGATTGGGTGTGCTCCTCCCACGGACCGCTAACCGTCTTGAATGACGTTCCGCCCTGGTTGATCAGCAGTTGCCCACCCTGCCCCGCTGCTCCCGAGCAAAACATATCGATAAACCCGTCGCCGTTGACGTCGCTTGCCGAAACACCGCCGCCCAGGCGGGACAATTGATAGGGCAAGAGCGGCTCACGTTCAAAGTCGTCGTACTCGTTTTCGATGTGACGAACCTCAACATCGAATGCCTCAGTCGCCTTAGCAAAAAGTTGTTTGACCGCAGGAGCCTTCGCTTCAGGAGTTCGGTCTGGAGACTCGATGGCTCGGTAGACATGATTTGGTTCGATATCTTCAAATTCTTGGGAAGTGCCATCGGGCCAAGTTACCTTTAATTTTTCAACTGGCGAAGAGGCATCGACCCCAAAGTGCAGTTCCATCGGATCTGAAGCAAGGTAACCACGGGAGGGTATCAAATCCCGGCGTTGGTAATTTCCGTTTTGCCAAATTTCCACTTTAGATCCAACACCGAAATAGTTGGACTCTCGGCATCGCAGCTGAATAAGAACACGCGCTCCTTCGTTTGAATCGTTTCGGTAGATAGAAGCTTGATCGTAGTAGTTGTTGACGATCGCATCGAGGTCGCCGTCACCGTCTAGGTCGGCAAAAGCGGCTCCATGGCTGATGCCGTTGTGATCCAGACCCCAATCGGCCCCTTTTGGCTCAAACTCTAGTCCTCCTTTATTGCGGAAGACCATATTGGTGTCTTTTCGAACGGGAACAGAAGCGAAGAAACGATCATACTCCTGGGCGGTCATACCCGCGCTTTTCAATTTTTTGATTTTTAGGGAAGTGTCTCCGTTCATGTTGTCGCGGGAGTGTCCGTTCGTGACGTAGACATCGAGCTTGCCATCATTGTCGAGATCCACCATGCGAATGGCCCACGTCCAATCGGTTTTGGCCATTGACGTAATCGCGGCGTGTTCCATCATGCGACCGTTGCCTGCATTGATGAACACGCAGTTTTGCATGAACTGTCGCGGTGCTCCCCAAACTAGAAACCAGCCGTTGTCGGCCATGTCTCCCATGTTGACCTTTTGTCCGTAGTGGTCGGGGTCGGCCATGTCGCCGACGATTAAGTCCAGATGCCCATCGTTGTTGAGATCACCCGCATCGACGCCCATGGAAAACCACGGAGTGTGCCGCACTGTTTCAGCGATGATGTCTTCAAACGTGCCATCCCCGTTGTTGCGGTACAAGTGGTCGGGTTGTTTGAAGTCGCTGGTGACGTAGATGTCTTGCCAGCCATCGTTATCGTAGTCGAACCAAATACTGGCCAAGTTTGGATCCCAAGCATGAATTCCAACATCCTTTCCACGCCGAGTGAAAGTTCCATCGCCATTATTTTCAAAGAGGAAATCTCTCTCGCCGGACTTAGCGCTCTTGCCGTCGATGAGCGTTGCGTATTCTTCAGCGCCCTTTCTCACCCGTACCTTACCATTGACCTTTTCCAAGAAGTTCCGATCTTTAGGCAGCAGGTCCTGATATGTCGTCAGATAAAAGTCTAGGTCACCATCACGGTCGTAGTCACAAAAGTTCGACTGTTTACTACCACCCACGTAGTCGGCGCCTCGCAGAAGTGTCTGCTCTTTGAAAGTGCCATCGTTTTGGTTGATGTACAACAAGTTAGGAGCAGCCATGTTGCAGACGTAGAGATCTAGATCGCCGTCATTGTCGATGTCTGCGAAAGAAGCTCCTGACGACCAGAGGTTTTGGTTGCGAACTCTGCCATTGACTTTTGCTTTGCTCGTTACGTCGGCAAATTTGAAGTCGCCGAGGTTTTTGAACAGGCGGTTGTCGATATCTGTTCCAGTCAGATAAACATCTTTAAGCCCGTCGTTGTCGTAGTCGCCGATTGCAACTCCGGATCCTGTCTCGATGTAAAGCATCGCGAACTTGCGTTGAATGCCGTTCTTGAAACTGATCCCCGAGTTCGTCAATCGAGTGAATTTTGTTTCACTAGAGCCATCAGTTACCGGGTCGAGCTTCGACCGATAGAGGTATTCGGTGACTTTTTCGAACGAGTCGGGCACCGAATCAAAATCTGTAGATTCGATGTTGTTGACCAAGCCGGTCACCGAGGGTTTGCTGTCCTTTGCTTGTTCTTGTTGGCAAGCAAGGATCAGCGGAAAACACGCCACGAGCAGCGCGATCTTCTTGCATCGTCTTGCGAGGTGAGTGCGCGATTGAGGTGAATTGCTAGTGTAAGGTTGGCTACGCATTAGTTGCTAAACACGCGGTTGATGGCTGTTTGTTTTTTAGAAACGTGAAGTGATTTCTAATTCTAACCAAAGCGTAGTTCTCAAAAAAGCATCACACCATCGCAACTAGCTGCTCTTCTTTTTGGCCCGTTTTTTTGCGGGGGCTTTCTTTTTGCTTGTTTTCTTCTTTGCTTTTTTGGCGGGCGCTTTCTTTTTGGCGGCTGGTTTCTTCGCCTTCTTCTTGACGGCAGCCTTTTTCTTCGGTGTGCTCTTCTTAGTTGCCTTTGGCTTACTCTTGGCAGCTTTTTTCACTGGCGCCTTCTTTGCCGGTGCCTTGTTGGCCGGTGCCTTCTTTGCCGGTGCCTTCTTGGTAGCAGCTTTGGTAGCCGCTTTCTTGGCTGGTTTGGTTTCTTCCTTTTTCTTGCTGCGGCGTTTTGGGAAACGCTCTTTGGCACTGCTATCAATCTTTAAGATCTGATTGCGAACGGTGTTGCTAAACGGTGTCTTGTAAAACGCCACGGCCAACTGGTGCACCAACGACGAAAACTCAATTCCCTTTGCCTTGGGAATGGCACGTTCTAACCCGGGAACTTTTCCTTTTTTGACTTCGTCTTCAGAAATGATTCCCAAAACAAACATCAAATTCAGCAGCGCTTTGTCTGTCGGAATTGAGTGACCGCCTAGACCGTGCTGTGAGATGTAGGAGATGGCAAATGGCGTCACACCGACCATTTTGTCGAACGACTGAACGGCCTTGCCAAGATTCTCCTTCTTGAGAAACTCAAGGTCGAACTGGTAATACGTTTCAAAGATGCCGTAGAGCATTTTCTTGACACGTGTGGCAGCCTGCAGTGGGTCGGAAAGACTCTTTACTGTTGCGGCTAATTCTCGCTCAGTGGTTACTCGGACTTCGTTCCAGTCGAAAAAGTTCTCCTGAAGCTTGGCTAGAGATTCATCCGCCTCTTCGGCAGTCGAATTCTCTAAGCAGCACGCGTAGATCGCGTGGTCGATCACGGTTCGATTAGATGGAGGGGTGATTGGCTGGAAACTCTTTTTTACAGCTTTGTAAAGCTTGGTGATCAGATCAGCTCGGTTCTTTGCAGACATTTTTATCTTGGACGTTCTATCAGTGGGTTGTTAGTGTGCTGTGATAAGTAGAGATGTGACTCAGGCGTGATCACCGAATTCGGGGTTCGTGTTGTGAGGCGCGTCCTCTGTCGAGGCGTTAACTGTTTCGGAG
>CAYTPS010000122.1:0-12193 GCA_964439245.1 uncultured Pirellulaceae bacterium
CCCTCCACGAACAGGCTCAGAACACACATGCCCAATGCTACACTGGTCCAAGTCGTCAGAGTCGGGATAACAATGTAAAGCGGAACGGATAATACGAGGCCAAGAATTTGCACACGCACGGCCCCGAGTGGTCCAACGAGGCGTCCGCCAAGGTAGCCGCCAGTAATTGAGCCTAGACCGTAGACGCTAAAGATTGCTCCAGCTTCGAGCATCGTAAAGCCAAGACTCTGCGTGAGGTATAGGGTAAGGAACGCCAGTACCATCGACCCACAGCGATTGATCAGAAGCGCAACCGATAGCACCCAAACCTCGGTTGATAGGCCTGCATATGCATCTCGATAGGCAAGCGCTATCTTGCGAACCATTGATTCGTTCCGTTTTTCGACAGTTGGCCGGGAGGACTGTTGGAGGTAGTTGGCTACCTCGACAACAACGGACCCGACAACTCAACTAAACGAAAGGTTCGCGGCGTCTGGCTGCGATTTCGCGCTTGAAGTTTTTCACAGAGACTGGGGCGGGGCTGCGGTTTTCGGCCAAATAGCGTGTCGCACACTCTGCTGACATCGGCTTGGCGAAAAAGTAACCTTGGACCGACTTGCAATTCATCGATTCGAGAATTTGTAGCTGTTGCTCGGTCTCAACGCCTTCTGCAACCACTCCAATATCCAATGTTTCTGCCAGTGCAATGATCATCCGAATTATTGCGTGATCACCGGACTGACTTTCTAGCTTTCCGACGAACGAGCGGTCGATCTTTAAAGCGTCTACTGGCAGATCGTCCAAGTAGTTCAGTGACGAGTAGCCAGTGCCAAAATCATCAAGCGACAAATGAAAGCCTTCTTGACGCATTTTGCGTAGCAGTTTGATGGCTTGGTCTGCGTCTTGGAAAAGCAAAGACTCAGTAATTTCAAGACAGATGTTGTCAACGTCAAGGTTATGGCGGTCGACAGATGCGCGAAGCGAACTGTGGAAATCTGGATCTAAAAGCTGTCGGGGCGAAACGTTGATGTTAAGCCTGAAGCCTTCTGGCAAACCATGAGGACCGTTTTGCCATTGAGCCAACTGACGACATGCACATTCGACAATGTGTCGTCCCAGCTTGACAATGACGCCCGTTGATTCAGCTTCGCCAATGAAATCGTTGGGGTTCAAGAATCCTCTAGCTGGGTGTTGCCACCTAATTAGCGATTCGAATGCAGTCAATTTGCGTTGTGAGAGATCGAAAATGGGTTGGAAATACAACAAGAACTCATCGCTAAGGATTCCACTAACGATTTGATTGGCAAGCCTAGGCAACATTGAAACTTTTTCGCGTAAGCTCTTCGTGAATAGGCGATGGTGGTCTTTGCCTTGCCCCTTGGCGGCGTACATTGCTACATCGGCATCATTGATGAGGCTTTCGCTTGATTGGTAATCTGCTGGCTCGCAGAATACACTGCCCATGCTCGCCGTGATTGCTGTGGTCCTTCCGCCAATCTTAATGTCGCAACTCAAACGCTGTCTAATGTAGTCACAGGTGTTGAAAAGCTCTTTTCTGCTCTTAACGTTGCGTAGAAGGATTAGACGTCGCCACCGAATCTTCCCGCGAAATCATCTGGCCCCAAGACAGACTTAAGTATCTTTGCGACCAGCATTAGGAGTTTGTCTCCAGTTTCGTGTCCCTGTGTATCGTTCACCGGTTTGAAGTCATCCAGATCGATGAACAGCAATGCGATGTTTTCTTTTTCTTTCGCCTCAAGCACTTCGTCGAGCTGCTGAACAAAGTACATCCGGTTTGCTAGACCAGTCAATCCATCATGGTGGGCTACGAACTTTAACTCTCGGGTACGTTCTTCAACCCTTCGTTCCAGTTCTTCGTTATCGCGTTGTAGGCCTTCTTCGGCGCGTTTGAGCCTCGTGATATCATGGTAGGTACCCAACACGCCGATCACCTCTCCAGCGTCGTTATGTAAAGGAGATTTATTGGTTTCCAACCACCTAAGTTCACCATTGGCTGTGAGTTGGGTTTCGACAATTCCAATCTCCGCTATGCCGCTGTCCATCACACGACGGTCACATGTTCGATAGGAGACTGCTTCGTCGTAGCTTCGCGGCAAATCAAAATCGCTGAGGCCAATCACTTCCGCCGGGCACGACTTACCGGCGTTTTCAGCGAAAAGCTGATTGCAGCCTAGGTAATTCAGATTGACGTCTTTCCAAAACACCGTCTGTGGAATCGTATCGAGAACCTTCTGAAGTAGTTCTTGAGAATTCCCAAATCTCCGCAACGATTCACCGATTCCGTCCAGTAGTTCAGCGTTTTGTTTGGAAGCAGGATAGAGTTGATTGCTCATTGTTTTGGTGGGAGTAAAACTTGAGGCGGGAGACTGGCGTGAAACCGTTAGGAAGAAAAGTCAGGGCTTGAATTCGAGTCAGGCCAAAGGCTACGTTTCAACTTTATGAATTGAAGCTCAGTTTGCTCACAATTTCTTAACTGACCTGTCGATGAAGTGAATATTCGAAAAAGTGATAAAGGCCTCTCGATCCGCATAAGCCAATTCTGGTAATGCCGCATGTGCCGGTGAACATGTCAGATGCATTGGTTGGGGCGGTTGCAAGAGCAATGTTTCAAGGCCGGTTTTCATCCGTTTAATGAGTCGCGGGAATATACGGCAATGGAGTTTCGCGTACAAACAAAACTTCCGCCGACAGTGTGTAGACGCGCCAACGGGCTCTCGCGTTTTTCACGCAATTCACACCCAGAAAAAATCGACTTCGTGACCCTTCACATAGAGATACGGAGAGTTACTCTTACGTTAAGTGGCGAGCTAATAATCATTAAAGATCAAGCCTCGAGCAGACCATCCTGTGCGTTGGTTCCACGATAAATCCACCTTCTTCATCAGCAAACACGACGATCGTCCGACCGGAGACTACTCATGCGATTTAGTATTTCGCAATTTGTTGCCGCCGCATGTTTCTTGGTGGTGATCGTCCTTAGCCCAATTCTCAATGGACAGATCTCAATTTCTGTCGTCGATCCAACGATCAATGTCGGAACAAATGAGGTCGTTACGTTCCGGGGATCGGGCGTCAGCCCAGTAGATAAGTTGACTTTTGTTGCGGTCGTCGATCAGTTTACTGGTAGTGGACCCGACATCGTGAGTATCACCGGCCTCGGCGAATTCGAGGGAATTTCACCATCGTTTTGTGGCGGGATGACACCGACAGACTCGCCCAAAGCGGTCGTCGCGCTGTTCAATAAATTCGGCGCCTCCCGGGCAATCGATGGGACCGATCTTGTGTCGATCGCGTTTGATACTTCGAGTTTAACTGTGGGTGATGCCTTCAACATAAACCTACAGTTTGGTGCTCAGTCTACAGTTTTCTCTGGTAGCGGCGCTGAGGTGCCTGCCAGTTTCGCACACCCAGTTCAAATCAATGTCACTGCAGAAATCATTTGCGGTGATGTTGATCAAGATGGTGATGTGGACTTTCTGGATATCGATCCGTTTATTGATGTGCTTATGTCAGGAGCTTTCCTTGCAGAGGCGGACGTCAACAAAGACGGTGTCGTAGATTTTGCTGACATCCCTCCTTTTATCAGTATTCTTACGGGGCCTGCACCGGAAGATCCACCCCCCGTTGTGCGTGGCGAAGAGATTCTTGTTTCATCGGTTGCTGAATTCAACAGCGCCCTTTCGCAGGTACAACCGGGGGATTCGATCGTTCTGCGCAATGGTACCTACACCGATCAAGAATTTGAATTTGCTCCCATCAACAACGGTACCGAGGCACTTCCGATTAGGTTCCGCGCTGAGGCACCGGGGCAAGTTATTCTCAACGGTTCTTCAAGGCTTTTTATCAGCGGTGACTGGCTGGTCGCTAGTGGGTTCAATTTTGACAGCGGCTCTTTGGACAGTGGAAGCGTTGTCGAGTTTCGGGCCCGAAATAACTCAGGTGAGGCGACAAACTCGCGATTTACCAACAGCCAAATCATCGACTGCAACCCAGCTGACGAGAGTACCAGATATTTCTGGGTCTCACTTTATGGTCAGAACAACAGAGTTGACCACAATAAATTCTCTGGGCAAAACCATTCAGGGGTGACCGTTGTCGTGTGGCGAGATAGTCCAGATCCCGATTTTCATTTGATTGATAACAATCATTTTGTTGATCGTCCCGCAGGCACAGGGAACGGATTTGAGACAATTCGGATTGGAACCGGTGGGCAAGCGCTCAGCGATTCATTCACCACAGTTGAAAATAATCTGTTTGAGCGTGTCGATGGCGAGATTGAAGCCATCTCCGTCAAAGCGGGGGGCGTCGCCGTTCGCAACAACACTTTCCGAGAGTCGGCAGGAACCGTTACGCTGCGTAGTGGCCAAAACAATATCGTGGAAGGCAACTATTTTATTGGAAAAGGCAAGGATCTATCTGGCGGCGTGCGAGTTGTTGGCGAAGGGCACACGGTAGTCAACAACTATTTCGAGGGGCTCGATGGGCGGGCTGGCGGCGCGATTTCGATTGCCGCAGGAGGTGCCGCCCAAGTTGGGGCTCACGCTCAAGTGAAAAATCTTCTCATCGCCAACAACACGATCGTCAATCTTAACGATGGAGCAGCGATCGCCTTCAGCGACGGTTTAGGCAACGATAACGGGGCAGGTATTCGGACTTTGCTCGCCGAAGACGTCACGATAGTGAACAACCTTATCTCGAGCACTGGCGATCCTCTTTTTGCTGGAGCCGAGGGGACTGGCTTTATTTATCTGGACAATATTGCCTTTGGCGCTGCGTTGGGAGCGGCCAGCGGCCAGGGAATTCTAGTGAGCGATCCTCGCATGATACGTGGAATGCTTGGATTGCTTCGTCTGTCTGCATCCAGTCCGGCGATTGATGGTGCGTATACTGGATCGGCCGGCGGTCACTTTCCCCCGGCGGCGACAGGCTTTATCGATATCGATGGCCAGACGCGTGATCTGGAGAGTTTCGATATTGGAGCCGATGAGTACTCTTCTGCTCAAATTCTCAAAGGGCCACTTACGGTAGATGATGTTGGCAACTGCTTTCAGCTGTTCGCCGGAGTCGACGATACGGGTGTGATTGAATCAGGTTTGATCATTCAGGCCAGCGATTTCACATCTGCCCTCGATCCCAACAGCGATGGTGATACCTTTTCGGTTCAGCCATCGGATACTGCGTATAGCGGTAACGTCGTTGTTGCTCCAGGCGGTACTCGCATCGACCTCGGTGACACGCAAGATGCGGTGCTATCCTATAGTCTTCAGTTCGCTGAGCCGGGAACTTACACCGCCTACTATCGCGCGCGCGGCTTTAGTAGCGGTTCAAACAGCTTCTACACACCGACCGCTTTTGCCTCAGAGCCGAGTGAAATTGTGACCATCACAGAAGATGGCACCTATCGTTGGGAAAAAGGCGATCTGTTGGTGGTAACCAGCGTTGACGTTGGAGAACTGCTAGAGTTCAGAATTGGCAAACGTGAACAAGGTTCAGAAGTGGATGTTATCGTTTTCCATCTCGATGGCGACCTGAGCGATGCGGAACTAGACGCCTTGTTTTGAAAACGAACCTAAGACGACGCTCCATTTCGCTCTGCATTGCGTTCTAGGCCAGTACCGTTTTGTTGGGCTCGCCGGGAATTTCCCTAACGTATCGTGGCACGGCGAATCCGGGGAGCGCTGCTCGCATCTCTTCGATCAAGCGTTTGCCGGTTTCTTCGGGCACCTCAAAATGCGCGGCGCCGGTGACTTGATCCAGCTGGTGCAAATAGTAGGGCATGACCCCCACAGACAGTAGACGCTTACTTAGATCGATCAGAGTCTGGGCGCTATCGTTGACGCCCTTGAGTAAGACCGTCTGGTTTAACAAAGTTGCGCCAGCCGATTTCAGTCTGTCTAGTGCCTGTTTTACATCTGCATCGAACTCATTGGCGTGGTTGGCGTGGATTACGACAACCTTTTCAAGTGGCGATTGCTGAAGCGCGTTTACCAGCAGGTCAGTAATCCGCGCTGGGATCATAATTGGCAGACGTGTGTGGATTCGAATCCGACGTATATGTTGGATCGACTCTAACGCGACAAACAGTTGCTCAAGCTTTTGGTCCACGACTGTCAGCGGATCTCCACCGCTGAGAATCACCTCCTCGATAGATTCGTCTGACGCAATCGAATTGAGTGCCTCATCTAGATCCGTTCCGCTTGCCGAGTTGTCTGAGTAGGGGAAATGGCGTCGAAAGCAGTAGCGACAATGAATGGCACACGCCCCCGTGACGATCAGCAATGCTCGTCCAGCGTACTTTTTTAGCACGCCAGTCGAGAGGCTTGCGTCAGATTCTTGAAGCGGGTCGGCCATGAAGTGAGCCGGCGATTGCTCTTCCGCAGCGGTAGGCAGTAGCTGAAGCAACAGAGGATCAGACTCGTCGCCGGGCTTGATTCGGTCCACAAACGGAACAGGCGCAAAGAGCGCGAACGACTCAGCGGCTTTGACGGCCGTGGGGTCCGGAGGCAAATTTAACCGTGTTCGCAGGGTTTTGACGTCGCGAATGGCTGTCCGCATGGTTTGCTGCCATGATTCAGTTTCAGCGGCGACAGAATCGGTCTGATTGGTTAGAATTTGCATCGATTCATAATAACGGCTTGCGTCATTGGTTCCAGCATGGAATTTTTGTTCGCAGGGTTATTATCTCAAACAGTTTCAAAGAGACACGACAGGAACCACCAGTGGCATACAAACCAAGCGAATTTCGTAAGGGCTTGAAAGTTTCAATTGACGGCGAGCCATACATCATGACTCATTTTGAGTTTAAAAAGCCAGGCAAAGGCAGCGCCCTCTACATTTGCAAACTAAAGAACCTACTCCGTGGGACGACACTTGATCGTACTTACAAGCAGAACGATTCGCTTGATGAAGCGGACATTCTGGAAACCAACATGCAGTACCTCTACCGTCAGGGGGACAAGTTTGTTTTCATGAACAGTGAAAATTATGAGCAGTACGAAATGACGGCCGACCAGATCGGTGACGACTGGAAGTACCTAAAAGACAACTCAGATTGCCAAATTACATTCTTCAACGGCAATCCGATTTTGATGACGCCTCCCAATCATGTTGATCTCGTGGTTGAGTATTGCGAACCGGCCGCCAAGGGTGACACGGCAACCAACGTCAAGAAACCCGTCAAAGTAGAAACCGGCGGCGAATTCTTTACGCCAATCTTTGTGAACATTGGTGACGTGATTCGAATCGATACACGTACCGGCGAGTACTCCGAACGCGTTAAATCCTGATCTGGGATCGGAAGTTAACATGGAGGTTGAACCCAATGATCAGGTGCCCGTTCCCTTCGATAGCGCGTCGGCGAATTCGGCGGTCGCGGGAGCCGAACTGAAGGGCCAACTCAAGCGGAGTTTCCTTGGCAAGTGCTGGCGGTTGATTAGGTGGCCGCTGGCGATCATCGTTTTTCCGGTGTTGCTATACGTTGCCGCGGCATTGATTGGAGCTTGGATTCCCGACAATGGAGACTTCGTTCCCAAGGCCAACGGGATCGAAGTCTACATTTACTCGGGCGATATTCACTCCGATGTTATTCTGCCGCTAGTTAATGATCAAAAAGACTGGCGGGAGAATTTTCCGCTGAGTTCTTTTGCGTCTGACCGCCAAGATTTTACTCATATCAGCTTCGGTTGGGGATCGCGCGAGTTCTATTTGGATACTCCGACGTGGAACGACCTCGAGGTATCGACTGCATTGAACGTACTGTTGACGCCAAGCGAATCAGTCGTGCATGTCGAAATGGTTCAATTGCAGCCGGTGATTTCATCATCTTTGATGAAAACGAAAATTACCGAGCAGCAGTACCGCGACATGGTGAAATTTGTGCAGGCCTCTTTTGATCGAAACAGTGGAGTGCCAAGTTCGGAACTGAAGCCAACTCCGATTGCAGACGCAGGTTACAATGATCGAGACAACTTTTATCCGGCTGTCGGAAGTTATCACTTGTTTCGCACGTGCAATTGTTGGGCGGGCGACGCACTTCGGGCCAGCGGAATCAAGGTTGGAAAATTCACTCCGTTACCCAAGTCGGTTTTTTGGCATTTGGAACCATAGATCGACGGACCGATCGCTGTTGCAAGCGGCATTTGTTTCGGTCATCATTTACCTGAATACCTTCAGAAAATTCGGCTTCCAAGCTGACACTTATTCCATCGATCTACCCATTCCTTCTTTGAGATTAACATGAAAGTTCAATTCTGGGGCGCTGCGCAAACTGTGACCGGCTCAATGCACTTGATCCATCACAACGGCAAACGAATTCTGCTGGACTGTGGTTTGTATCAAGGGCGTCGCAAAGAAGCTTTCAAGAGGAACAGAGAATTGCCGTTCGATGGCAGCAGCATCGACGCGGTCGTTCTGTCCCACGCTCACATTGATCACAGCGGCAACCTCCCATCACTTTATCGTTCTGGTTTTCGTGGCCCTATCTACGCAACATCGGCGTCGCGCGATCTAGCCGCTTTTATGCTGATGGATAGCGCAAAAATTCAGGTCAACGACATCAAATACGTCAACAAGAAACGAAAACGAAAAAAACAGAAACCATTTGAACCTCTTTACGACTCCCAAGAAGCTGCGGCGACGCTGCGCGAGTTTCGTACGGTTGAATATGATCACCCGTTTACGATTTTTGAAGGCGTGAGCTGCCAGTTCCACTTTGCTGGGCATATGCTTGGTGCGGCTACTGTGGAAATCAATTTGGCTTCCGAAACGGATGCGACCGCCAAACCGACACGATTGGTTTTCAGTGGTGACATTGGGCGATCCGAGATGCCAATTTTGCGGGATCCACAGATCGTGGAAGGTGCAGACTACGTCATCATGGAAGCCACCTACGGAAATCGTGAGCACGAAAAAAAATCCAAGGATGGTGACGCGCGTGCGATGCTCAAGAGAGTCATCCAAGAGACTTGGGACGATGGCGGTAAACTGATTATTCCAGCGTTCTCGGTGGGACGCACACAGGAGATTGTCTATCGGTTGAATCAGTTGGCCGAAGCTGACGAGCTACCACCGATCAAAGTATTCGTGGACAGTCCTTTGGCTGTAAACGCGACCGATGTCTTTCGCGGACACCCAGAGTGTTACGATGACGCCATGGTGAATGCCGTGTTGTACGAAGATGACGGAGATCCTCTTTATTTTGAAGGATTGCGATACATCCGAAAGGTTGAAGAATCCAAAGCGCTCAATTCTCGCAAGGAGCCTTGTGTGATCATCAGTGCTTCCGGAATGTGCGAGGGCGGACGCGTCCTGCATCATTTGAAGAACAACATTGAGAAACCGAACACGCGGATATTATTCGCCGGTTATCAAGCGCCGCACACCCTCGGAAGGATTTTGATGGACGGATCGTTGGATCGGGTAAAAATTTACGGTGAAGAATACGAGGTCAACGCCGAAGTAAGCCACCTGCAAGGTAGCAGTGGCCACGCTGATCAGAAAAATCTACTCGAATGGGCGCGCGAAACCTGTGAAAAAGGAGATGTGAAGAAGATCGCGCTGGTGCACTGTGAGCTTGACAGCGCCACCGAGTTACAGAATTTGCTGCATAAGCACAAACTGGGGCCTGCAATCATACCGGCTCCCGGGGACGAGATGGGAATGAGCTAGACATCGATTGGGAAGTAGGAGTGGTAAATGCTCAACAGATTTGGATTTAGCGTCGCGTTCCTACTGGTACTGATTTCTGGTTTCTCTTCTGCGCTGTCCAATGCAGAGGAGATTGTGATTGGTCCAAGCGGAGGCAATCCTGTCTCTGCTGGGTTCCAGTTGAAACTGGCGCTGGAGAATCTGAAGGCGGGCGACTCACTGACGGTTCTCGATGGTCAATACACGCTACCCGGCGGCGTGGAGATTGGTGGACTTCGACCTGACGGGCAATTCAAACGGCTCGATGGATGGAAAGACAAAGTCACCGTCATCAAAGCGGCCAATCGGAGAAAAGCCATCATTCGAGGGAACCTTGAATTTCGAGGCTCCTTCGTCCAAATCGAAGGCCTGGTCATTAAAGGGGCGCGGGGCAGCAACGATCGTCCAGGTATCGAGATTACCGATTCTCACAATGTTGATGTAATCGACAACGAGGTCGCCTTTTGCGGCGGTGGCGGTATCAATTTTAATCAGTCCGATATGATTTTGATCTCGCGGAATCTCGTCCACGACAATGGGACCCGCAACTCAGAACAGCACAGTGGGATTTCGGTCTACCAACCCGTTAATTATCGAGCCAATCCGCGTGAACGTCATTGGGGGGTGCTGATTACACGAAACATCAGCCACAGCAATCGGAATGAAGTCCCGACTAGCGAGGGAAATTTGACTGATGGCAACGGCATCATTGTTGACGATACGAAATACACTCAGTCAAAGTATTTGAGCAAATACAATTTGGAGAATATTCGTATCGACACTGCGGTAATTGGAGCCAACCAGCGACTGCCCTACAATCGCCCCATGCTGATCGAGGGTAACTTGTGTTACTTCAATGGCGGCAGCGGCGTCCAGTGTTTTGAGGCAGTGGGCGTTAAAGTCAAGAACAACACCTGCGTCGGAAATCGGCAACGTACGCGCTACAACGGGCAGTATTCTAATTTGGGGCAGATCAGCCTACAAAACTCGAAAAACTGTGAAGTCTGTAATTGCGTGATGCAATCGCTGACGGTTCGTCAGTCCCCAAGCGGGTCTTGTTATGCGGCGAGTGAAATCAACGAAACGGCGAATTCTGGCGGTAATCGCTGGTACAACAATTTGCTTCATAGCACTGCCGGAGGGCCTAAAGTCACTTTGCGCAACGACCCGAGTATCGATTTTGGCGCAATATACGAAGATCCAAAGTTTGTTTCGATGGTGCGTGGTAATTACGATTTTCGTGCGGTTAATGGTAACGACCGGGGCGTCACATGGGGTGGTGGCCACGAGTATGTCGATCTGTTGGGGCGAGTTGTGTCTGGTGAAATGAAGACCGACCTCGGCGCGATCCAAACCACTGACTAACCAAAAAACAAGTAACGCATGAAGATTGTCTTAGCCGGCGGCAGCGGCCAGTTGGGTATCGTATTGGCGCGATACTTTTCGAAAGCCGCCAATGAACTGGTTGTTCTCTCGCGTAGTCCTTCAAATAGCAACCGGGCGACTAACGGAGCTTTGGGGGATGGTCGTGTTCGGCAGGTGGCATGGGACGGCAAGAATGTTGAGGCTCATTGGCTACGGGAAATCGACGGCGCTGATGTCGTGATCAATCTTGCAGGACGGTCTGTCAACTGCCGCTATCATCAAAAGAATCGCGCTCTGATCATGGAGTCACGTGTGGATTCGACACGAGCAATCGGACAGGCGATTGAGCGTTGTGAAAATCCGCCTTCGGTTTGGTTGCAGTCGAGTACTGCGACAATCTACGCGCATCGCTACGATAGGCCTAACGATGAAGCTTCTGGTATTATTGGCGGTGACGAACCAAATTTGGAGGACACGTGGGTCTTCAGTATCGACGTGGCTAAAGCATGGGAGGCAGCGGCGAAAGAGTTTCGGTTACCCACGACACGGCAGGTCCTGATGAGAACTGCGATGGTTATGAGTCCCGATGCGGGCGGCGTATTTGAAGTGCTTACCGGATTGGTCAAAAAATGTTTGGGCGGACCAAACGGAGATGGGAAACAGTACGTTTCGTGGATTCACGAGGATGATTTCGTTGCGGCAATCGATCATTTAATCAATGATGAATCAATGGAGGGACCAGTAAATATTGCCTCTCCGAATCCACTGCCCAACAGCGATTTCATGCGAAAACTTCGGCAGGCGAGTGGGGTGAAGTTTGGTTTGCCCGCATCACGGTGGATTCTCGAAATTGGAGCATGGCTAATGAAAACCGAAACAGAACTTCTGCTCAAAAGTCGGCGTGTGGTGCCAGGAAAGCTCTCGTCCGCAGGGTTTAAGTTTCAGTTTCCGCTTTGGGAGACAGCATGCGTGGATCTTGAAAGTAAGCTTGCCACAAAGGATGCTTAGCGGGCAAATCCGATCTTGGTGTGCTGCCCGTTAGCCAACGTTTCAAACGACCTTTGTTGCCAGAATTCAAGAATTGGCGTTTAATACGTGGCAAAGCAATACGTTTTCCCTCGAATGGTTTTAATGATGTTGGCAC
>CAYTPS010000123.1:0-7243 GCA_964439245.1 uncultured Pirellulaceae bacterium
CGCATTGGCGGGCTGGCTTCCGACCACATTGCATTTAGGCGCGACAAATGACCAACTCGTTGCGAAAACCGATGCTGAACAAGTTGTTGCCGTCACAACCCACGACTGGGGACTCGGCTCTGATGGCAAGGCCAAACTCATCGTCGCTGTCTGGGCAGACGGAAGCGTTATTTGGTCAGAAAACCGAACTGATGGCGGAGCACCTTATCTAACTGGAAAAATAGAGCCAGAATCCTGTCCGAAGTTGCTCAAACGATTGGAACTTGATGGTTATTTCTCTAACGAGTCACTGCGGCACGCACGCTTTGGTCCAGACGCGCGATTCACATCCATCCTAATCAAAAACAAAAATCAGGAACTTAAGATGGCATCTTGGCACGAACTCTATAATGTATGCACCTCCGCCGGCATCACTTCATTTAAGGGTACACGCCTAGAATCGCTCGGGGACGACAAAAAGGAATACCTTCACTATCGACTTGCGTGGGCGGAATTGCGTTTGATGATCAACCATCTTATCCCTCTGAATGGTCAGTCGACAAATGGCGACATTCACATGGAACACGGCATCATATCTTGGGCCCCTCACTCAGAGTAGTGGGATAACAATACCAATACGTATCTGAAACAGTTGTCATTTCTGAAACAGTTGTCAAGTTGTTTTTGGTTTCCATTTGAGAGGTTGCGTAAGTCGAGCGCAGTTGCCTTCTCTTGATTTTCAATTTGGTTTGATTGTCAGGGGATTGCGATTGGTTTGTGTTGTCTGTTTGTTCCGTCGTTGGATGCGAGTCCAAGTCTTTTGGTGGGATTGGGCGTTGGTGTTCGCGGATGCGGCGACTTCGGTGGTGTGGGATTGTGAGCTGCGAGCAGTTGCATTTCTTAGTTTGTCCGGTTGGCTGATGATCATTAGCACCTGCCCGCAGACGCACTGCGTAGGAATTGTAGATTCGCGATCTTCTGTTGCTGCAGTATCTTTGGTTGAGTCAGTTTTTTGTGGTTTCCGATCGTTCATTGTGGTTGTCTTCAAGAAGGAAAACTGCTGCTTTGGCTGCTTGTCAAAGATAATTCTGCCAGCAAATTCTCCAATTGGTCGCGATTGCGGCTACTGCGAAGATGAATTAGCAAATTGTTACCGACGAGTTTAAGATAGCGACGAAGTCCGCTGTCGCGTCGATTCATGAAGACGTAGCCGTTAGCCCGTGCAATCAAAGATGGATTTACTATGAACACACTCTGGGTGCCACTTGTAGGCCTGCCTGTTTTGGTAGTTGTCGTAGGGTTATTGCTGTGGCTCAAGATCAAACAGGACGATCGAAAAACGCGAAGCCGATTAGAGAAACTCCACAACAAGCGGGCCAAAATTGCACTTCACGGCGAACAGCCCGGTGATGAAATTGTTTCTGATATATCACTGCATGACATTCAAGGCCGCTGGAGAATGGTCTCTGTTGGCCGCAGGGGTAAATTCGCTCCACCAGAGGTGTTGCAGGCTTCGAAGGTGATTTTTGAGATTAAGGGTGAGGCATTTGCAATCCCGCACAGTGGGACAACAGGTCGCCTGGTGCTTAATGCCTCGCACAGGCCAGTTCAACTCGACCAAATCAATGACGATGGTGACAACCATAAGTGCGTTGTTAGGATCCGCAACGGGGAGCTTGAAATATGCCAGGCCGAAAATGGCGAGGAGAGGCCTTCTAATTTTAATCCAAATCGTCACGATAACGCCAGCTTGACCCGTTTCGCGCGCGCCTGACAATGCACCGAAAGTGGCAATTCAGCGATGAGGACCCTATGGTGAGATCACGTAATATCAATTGAGCGTTTGGCGAGATTCGCTCACGGACTGTCGTTGTAAAGAATCGTAACAAAGAACAGAATTGAAAATTGAGTTCGCTTCCTTGGGTAACAATGAAACTACAACATCTAAAGACAGCTTTTGTGCCGGTACTGCTGTTAATGGCGGTGCTGGGATGCGCGGCGGAATCTCCTACCGGATCAATTGCCAAGTTTGATCGTCAGGCGTGGGTTGCCGCGAAAGGCCAGTCAATTCGTCAGCGCATGGTCGAAGCTCTTGAGAGCGAACTCAAAGTGGGGATGTCAGCCGAGGAAGTGACCGACTTGCTGGGAGAGCCAGATGGGACGATCGAGAGAGATTCTGGTAGAGCTTTTATCTACGGTCTCGGTCGTGGTCTGATTGACTTTGAAGAGTACCGAATCCTCTTTGATGATCAGGGGAACGTCGTCGAGTTTAAGCAAGTCCAAGGTTGACCGTTTGACTGCTCATGAACCATTCAATGCGGTTTGACAAATGGGTCACTTGGCTGGTGACGGCGGTGTTGCTGTATTCGGCAGCGTTGCTGATAAGCGCCTATTGCGATGGCAAAGGGTTGGCTGCGTGGGTTTGGGATCGGCATCAGAATCAGTTTTCATGGTATTCTCGGCCATTGTTTCTCATTCCTGTGTGCTACTATGCCTACCGCAGGAACCTTGGGCTGATTCTTGGTTTTATGATCATGTTGTTCTGTAGCCTGTTCTGGTTTGAAGCACCGGCAGAAGTGCCGTCGCACGTTAGTGCCTATCTCGATTGGGAGAAACAACTTTTCTTCTCAAACGAATCGCTTATTCCTCTGTTTACGCTGGTTGTCGTCGTTTGTGTGTTTCTGATTCTTCTGTTCACTGCTTTCTGGCAGCGCAACCCGGTGCTTGGATTGATTCTGATTAACGCGGGTACTGTGGCAAAAGTTGTCGTCAGTGTCGCGTTGGCAAAGGAGACAGGGGCTGCGTCGATCGTGCCCTCTTTGTCGAGTTTGATCGTTGTCAATTTGGTGGCCTTTGTCCTCTGGAGGGTTCTCAAACAAAAACGGGCGACTGGGGAGGCGATTTGAACATGTGTATAACAGATCAGACATCAAGTTTGTGCATACCCCCAGAGTAATGCCTCTAGGATTGGGTGAGTCTTGATTTGCGGATTAGAGCGGTCCGGGTGACGGGGATTTGCCTCGAATTGTGCACTGCGCAGGTCTTTGGGCACTTACGGGCTACGTTTCGGTGGGGAAATAAATCGGATTCGTGATATAATCGTTGTCCGCCTCAAATTGGAGCCGTTACGGTTCCTCCCGTCAGAGAAATGTGGAGTTGTTTATCAGATGAAACTGATCGCCAAATTGTCTACGTTTGTTTTCGCTGTTTGTGTCCTGCACTTCAACGCGACGGCAAATGTTGAAGCTCAAAGCGTTGCCCGGCAGTGGAATGAGGCGCTATTGGATGCGATTCGAATAGACTTTCCTGCTCCAACGGTTCACGCGCGTAACCTCTATCACACCTCTGCCGCGATGTATGATGCTTGGGCGACATTTGATGATGTGTCGGCAGGGCATTTTTATACAGCCAAAGAACAAGCCGTTGATGTCGCCGCTGCCCGAGACGAAGCGATCAGCTACGCCGCTTATCGGGTTCTTTCAGCTCGATACCAACTGGCCGTCGATCCTGTTGCGTCGCAGGCGATATTTGATGCCGTGATGGGCAGTCTAGGATATGATCCAGCAGTGACCACGACAGTCGGTGCGACACCGGCGGCGATCGGAAATCGAATTGCCGATCTAATCCTGACAGAGACTCTAAATGATGGTTCCAATGAAGCTAACAACTATCAAGATCCAACCGGATACGTTCCGGTCAATGATCCGATGGTTGTCGACTATCCCGATGTGTTGCCAGAAAATTCAAGCCCGCTGGATGATCCAAATCGTTGGCAGCCGCTTTTTATAAATGCTGCGGTGACTCAGAATAATCAGGTTGGCAGTGACCTGCAGGAGTATATCGGGCCTCATTGGGGCGCTGTTACGCCGTTTGCAATGAGCAGCACGTCGGGGCCAAACAGCTGGTCTGACATTGATCCTGGACCACCACCGGCTCTTAACGGAACTGGCGACCAACAGTACCGAGCCGATACGATGGAGGTCATTAATTACAGTCAATCACTTGATCCCAACCAAGGCCCCGGTGCGACGACGATCAATATTTCGCCAAGTGTAAACGGCAACCGACCTCTAGGAACTCACACCAATCAGGGGAACTCGGTTAACCCCGTAACGGGTCAGCCGTATGCGGACAATTTTGTATTGACCGCTGACTATGGTCGGGTCTTGGCTGAGTTTTGGGCTGACGGGCCTAATTCGGAGACACCTCCGGGGCACTGGAATGTCATAGCCAATACTGTTTCGGATGACCCGTTGTTGGTGAAACGCATCGGAGGCGTCGGGCCGGTGGTCGATGACTTGGAATGGGATGTAAAACTCTATCTCGCGATGAACGGGGCGACTCATGATGCCGCGATTGCTGCTTGGGGTGTAAAACGGGAATACGACTATGTGCGACCGATTACGAAAATCCGTTACCAAGGTAGCTTGGGCCAGTCTTCGGCAACGAATATAGCGGCGTATCATCCGGATGGTTTGCCACTGATTCCTGATTTGGTTGAAGTGATTACGACGGCATCCATTGCTGCCGGTGGCAAGCATCGGAACGCCTACGTAAACGCCAATCAGGATGAAGATGGAGACTTTCTGATCAACTATTACGATTTTCAAATGGTCGGAATGGTTGTGATCAAGAGCTGGAATCATGAGCCGGAAGATACTGAGAATGAAGTCAGTGGAGTCGATTGGATCCTCGCGCAAAACTGGGTGCCATTTCAAAACGATAACTTTGTAACGCCTGCTTTTGCGGCGTATGTTTCGGGCCACAGTACGTTCAGTCGAGCTTCGGCCGAAGTGCTGACGCAGTTCACGGGAGACCCGTATTTCCCGGGAGGGTTGGGCGAGAAAGAATTTGACACCGAGTTCTTAGAATTTGAAGATGGACCTAGCCAGCCGATCACTTTGCAGTGGGCGACGTATTACGACGCAGCCGACGAAGCAGGCATCTCACGGCTGTGGGGCGGGATTCACATTGCTGCCGATGATTTTGCAGGCCGAATTATGGGCTCTTCGATAGGTGAGGATGCGTATCAGTTCGCAGCGACGAATCTGTTTGATGCGAATCTGTTACTGGGAGATGCCAGCTGCGATGGCGTGGTAGATTTTCAAGACATTCCCGCGTTCATTGCTGTGATGGTTTCGGGTACATACTCGATGAAATGCGACATCAATCGAGATGGACTTGTCGACAGTTCGGACATTGGTCCATTCATTCAAATTTTGATGGCTCAGTAGTTCTCGGCCGCTATGGCACAGAGCGCTCTAGTGGCCTAACGTCTACTCGGCTTACATCCTCGTGTTCAATCCCCGAACGAAAGGCTGGGCCGGTCCTTATTGTTCGGAACTAAGTGCATCGACGAGCGTTTGGATCGCTGTCGCTGGCGCCTCGATCATGTCAAACAAAAATTCTTCCAGCGCGACCGGCTCCATCAAGGAAACGGCCATCACGCAATCTGCCAGTGGTTTGTCTTGGGGAACGACTTTGAGGAAGCGTTTGTGAAACTCAGGCCCCATCTGGATCATCGGGACTTCGTATTCGAGGTGTTCGGTGTAGTCCATGACGACGTTGAAATCATCTGCCGGCATGTCGTTCATTCCGTGAAGGCAAATTAGTTCCATTGAGCCTTTGACCAATTCGTGCAGCAACAGCGGCCAAACGATTGCTTTGGCGACCACCTGCAATTGGCCGTCAATCCGATCCACGCCGCCCCAGCCTACCATCGCTTTTTGGATGATTTTTCCTTTGACTGTCTGTGGAGTTCTCACGTTTCCCCAGGCGGGCGTTTCGGTGATCGTGGCGTTCATCAGATGCTGCGGCGTGCCAATGATTTGTTCACAAGTCTGTTTGGCAAGTTCCTCTAGGCGCGGGCGATGTTCTCGCTCTAATTCAACGGTCTGCAAAATGTCTTTCATGATCGCAAACTCATGGCGGTACATGCCGGTGGGTACGCCTTTTTCTTGACAACGTGCCTTGGCTGTCTTGAACGCTTCATCGGCTAGAGTGCGGCCATGGCGACGGAGAAATCGATGGTAGAAAAATGGATGGGATGGTCTGTTCATCCTTCCCCAGAACCGATTGCTGCGCCCCATGATCAGTGAGAGGAAACCTCTCCAGTAGGCGTATGTTGCTCCAGCGATGGATCGATCGTAAAGCGGAACTAATTCGGTGTTTATTTCGTCAAGTTCGGCGCGTACCAAGTAGTGGGCCGAAAGGTGGGCGTGAGATGCCGCGCCTTGAATCAGGATATTCATGGTCAAACGTTTGTTGACCAGATGTCGCTGCTCCGGGCTCAGTTCGTCGGGAACAAGTTTGCCTTTTTTCACCATGTTAGATTTAATTCGAATCCAGCTCCCCTGCCCTCTTCGACGCCTTTGGGCTGAGGTAGCGGACGGTCCTTGGGCCAGTCAGGCTTAAAGGGTGAGGGTTTAGGTGCTCGTTTGGGTTCAGCCGGTTTGGGTTCGACGTCCGGCTTGGTTGGCGGGGGAACTGTTTCGGGCATGGAAAAGTGATGCGGGAAAAGGTTGCTAACGTTGCGGTTGATCGCTTCGATTGTTTACCATTGATCTGACCAATCGTACCGCAAGCGACTATAATTTTCCATCCGAAGCCCATTCCAGTTCGAAAACAGTTTCACCACTTCAGCCCGTCAACCTATGCCGCCTGTCAAATTAACCGTCAAAGACGAGGAAAGCGGTATGCGGCTGGATTCGTATCTGGTGAAGCATTTCTCCAAGCACAGTCGTGTAAAGCGTCAACGAGCCATTGCAGCCGGAGGCGTTACGCTTGATGGAGGTTCGGCAAAATCTTCAACCAAGCTGAAGTCGGGACAGGAAGTCCTATTTACACCACCGAAGGCCGAAACGGATGGGCCGATTCCTGAGGATATTCCTTTGGATATTCTCTATGAGGACGATGCGATGGTGGCGATCAACAAACCGCCAAACATGGTCGTTCACCCCGCCAAAGGGAACTGGCAGGGAACACTGACGTCGGCACTTGCATTCCATTTTAAAAAGTTAAGCAGCGTTGGTGGCCCGACGCGTCCCGGTATTGTCCACCGACTGGACCGCGACACCAGTGGCGTTATTCTGGTTGCCAAAACTGATGAGGCTCACCAAAAACTGTCGAAGCAGTTCGAGTTGCGAACGGTTTTGAAAGAATATTTTGCGATTGTAACTCCAGCTCCAGATCGAGACCGCGATGTGATAGATAAACCGATTGGCGCTCATCCCTACCAACGTGAAAAGAAAGCCATTCGAGAAAA
>CAYTPS010000123.1:7253-12086 GCA_964439245.1 uncultured Pirellulaceae bacterium
CACAAGTAAACCTGCATCGAGTTATTTTGAGGTTGTCGAGCGGTTTGAAGGCTTCGCCAGCATCAAGGTTAAACCGAAAACCGGTCGGACCCATCAGATCCGCGTTCATATGGCCCATGTTGGATGTCCGGTGATCTGCGACCGCCTGTACAGTGGACGCGCGGCGTTAAGTTTGAAGCACTTTGATCGCCGTTTGAAGCCGGAGGATGATCGTGTGGTGCTCGATCGACAGGCTCTGCACGCTCATCGTATCACGTTCGCTCACCCAATCAGTGGTCATCAGATGAAACTTACGGCTCCGCTGGCGAGCGATATTGAGGAGATGCTGGAGGTGTTGCGGAAACTGAGACCGTTGAAATAGGCGGCGGTTGATTGGGAAGCATTCCGCGATGAAACGCGGATTGATCGGTATACTACTGGGCGATCAGTATGTCGATGAATGGGCTGATGTCAGCAAAGTCTACGACACCGTCTTGGTTAATGTCGGCCTCAAGTAGGTACACGCCGCCGATTAGGACGCCAATGAAAGCATTGATGTCTGCAAAGTTGACGACACTGTCTCGATTTACATCGCCCAGCAGCACATTTTGGGCACTATCGTTTCCCATAATTAATCCGGGATTGATTACAAAGAACGCGATCGTCTCAGGGGCGTGTGTGATCTCTGCGTCGGCAGATTTTTCTTCCTCGGTAAACACATTTGCTCCCGCGGTATTGACGAAAGTGTTCCGCAGCGCAGTTGGATCGACGCCGTTGATCGTTTGCATTTCGGCAAAGAAGCTAGATGTTGAACTTAATTTGACTCCGGAGTCAAAAGCGATGAACTGCCCTGTCTCGCCGGCCGAAACACTCGCCGCATCGTAGTGCAATCCGCCAGTCGCACCAGCACCGGGTTCGACTGCGAAGTAGCTGACGGGTTTCCGCCGCGTGCATACCGTCGCTAGATTCTTGCTCTTGCAGGATGATCTCGAATTCAGACGCCGAATTTACTTTCACACGCGTTGCTACGGTCTGTGCGTCGTTTTGAGTGGCAACATTGGCGAAGACAAGTGGGTGGCTGCCCAGACCACTAAATGTCGCTCCGAGATTGTAGGTTTTCACTTGATGGGTTTGTCCTTGGCGATTTCCGGCGACAAGCTTTGTGCCGTCTGCCAATGTGTATTGGCCAGATTCCAGCACCATGTAGCTAACGACTTCCGGCGAGTGAAACGGATTCAGGTAATCCCATTCATCGATTTGTATCTCGAAACTGTTGCTGGTGACGTTTCGGACTCGAACGGTCGTTGGATCGGAACCAACACGCGAGGGTGTCCCCGCAATCACCACAGGGGCGTCGTAGTTCTGTGTTAGCGTGACGGTTTTCCAGTTTTGATCGAGTGAAATCGAATTCGATTCACCGATGGCCTGTTGGTCGATCAGTGTAGATGTCACCTGTATTCTTGAGATGTCGTTTTCCAACGAGCCAACGTCCGCGACCGATTGAGTGTATGTGGCCCGTGTTCCTCCGTTGTCTTGCCACTGAGCCACGCTGACCTCATATCCTTCGGGAACGAGGATCGAAGACACGTTGTCGTTTCCGATTGGACCGTCATTTAGTTCAGCGACTTGGTAAAGTCCCTCGGTAAGTTTCCAAGGCGTGCCGGTGAAATTAGGCTCAGAGAATGCCACAACCTCAGACGCAATGGGTACTCCAAGATCAGCAGGACGCCCGTTGGGAAAGTGCAGATCAATCAGTGCCTGAATCTGATCAACCGCATCTTGTGCTCGGGCAACGTCGTAATTGGTTCGCAGTGCCGCGTGATTCGTTCAGGAAATCATCCATCACATCGTCGACTGCATTCCACTGGGCCTGATTCATCGGGACCGAGTCACGCCCCCCCGTACCATTCGGTCGTATATTTGAACCGATTCGCCGAGGCCTTCGGCTGCCATTGCTGCGTTGAGGTTCGCGAGATTGCTTGGGCGATGACCCCAAAGGTGAAACAGTGGTGCGACATTCACTCCTGCCTCACGGGATAAACGCAAGATCCGGTCATTGGCGTTGTGGTTAGTTCGGCCATTGGACCAACCCGTATCCCACTCCAATCCGTCCATCTCAATATTGATCCGGCGGTTGAAGTTTTGCATTGCCTCGAGGCCGAACATCTCGACGTACTCGACGTAGTCGGCATGCCCGCGCGGTCGATACGAACCTTGCTGAAACGCCATTCCGTTGTTGTTGATGAATTCGTCCATCACCACCCAACTGCTTAGCGCGTCAGAGGTGGTGTGATTGTGAGATCCGTACGCAAGCGAGCGAGCGAACCCCTCTTGAGCGGTCAGACCGGAGTTCTCCATGAAATTGGCAACTGCCAGCATGTGATTCCATGACTCGGACTCGCCAGCAAACATCGTCATCAATTCAGCATGCCCGTGCTCGTGCCACAGCACCGTATCGTTGGCGTGCGCGGTTGTGAGCGGGGAACGGATTGTGTTTTGAGCAAAGCTACCGTAATTGCTTTGGGGATAACCGATGCTAAAAGCATTGGCGCGAATTTGGGTGTCAACCATCGTGTAGAGAATCGCTTTATGACGATTAATATTCTTGCCTACATATTTTGAGGGCACTTTGATGTTGGCGTCGTGACGTCTAATGATGTCCATCAATTCGTCATAGCCAAGATCGTCGACCCATTTACTGGGCACCGTCCACATGCTGTGCTCACTTTCGATATCGGCAAAAGCACCGGGATTTGTGCGTTCCACGTTCTCCCATTGAACCTGCGTTGTTTTGTCAAAACTGCGGTTTGAGAAAATTGTGCACGAATCGTGTTGCGAAACTGGACATTGACCACACCAGCATCAGCTCCGACAGGAACCTCGATGTAGATGTTGCCTCCCATTGGATTGGCGATCTTTGTGGTGTTGTTGGTGATCGCAAAAACGTTGCTGACTCTGAGAAGCCGATTGGCATTGTTCTTATTGCTCAAATCCCAGGAGTGGCCACCGACGCGAATCTGAAAACCGGTCCCGACCAATTCGTTGGGCACAGTGACCTCCGCGATCGATCCGGGAGATAAATAAGCGCCCGTCATACGGCGAGCGGCATTAGTGTTGTAGCCACCGTCGGAACCAAACTCTTCCCCAAGTGTCCCGTCGATCTGGACCGCGTAGACCGCGAAAGGATCGGTCGGGCCGGGGACTGAACCCGGAAAGTTTTCTGTCGAGCGAAAGTTAACACCTGCGAGGAAGATGCCATGTTGAGAGACGAGGTCATTGTCGAAAGCGTCAAAGACGGCTTGGTATACCCCTAGCATCGTCCGAGCCAAGGCACGACCTACGTTGGTTTCACCATTCCACGAGTTCATAAAGCTGGACTGTCCAGATGATGTGAACAGTGGGCCAATATCATCTTCTTATAGATCAACCACTTCTACGGCAGCAAGAAAATCGTTAAACCTATCGCCGAGTGTGGCAGATTCGCCAGCAAAGGTGGTCGCCCAACTTTGCAGTTCGGCAACCGTCATCGTGTCAGTGCCGTTGATGTGGTTTTCAAGATCATCAAAACGATTGCTGGGTATCTGGGCAATCACATTGCCTAGTCCGCTTAACGCAAAAGTTATCAGCAGGGCACTGAAACCAATGATGGCTTTGCAAAAAGATACAGCGGCTGTGTGGCCAGCGAGAATGGAGCGACGTTTTCTGTGTGCTGATTTCACTGTTGATTTGCCCCTTGGTGTGGTCTGCAAATGGTGAACATCCGTGACTGGAAATCAGGTGAAGATGCCACCCAGGGAAAGACTCATATTTTAGTTGCTGTATCGACAACAAACAACGCGCAGCATCATGCAGACTTGCTTCATTTGCAGCAAGCAGTGCCCGCGCTTCAATCAGCAAATGTCAACCAACCATTAGTGGCTATTAAGAAAGCCCTACCAAGGTGGAGCGTTACCGTCCCTCAATGTCAGTGAGTTCAGAGCGATTTCGATTCAATTGAAATCGTTACTTCTTCAACTTGATACCTTTGATGGCTGCTATGAAAGCCTTTTCATTGCCACCGATGGTGGCCTTTGGGCCGATCAGTTTTACAAAGTAGTTGCCTGACTCGGGCGTTTCAATGATTGCCGCAAGAACACGAAAGTCGGGGCTTTCTACTTTCTTCCCACCGGAGAACGGACCGCCCATAGTTTCGATGTAGCTTCCTGAAATATCAACCATCGTGACTTTCATGCCCTCAACCGTTTCTTCGGTAACCTCTGCTTTTGTGGGCGAGCCATCGGGCTGAGAGAACTGACCCTCCCATCGAGCGACGTTGGCTTCAATCGAGCCGCCAGCGCCCATAATCGTCAATCGACCGTCCCGATTGTCGTTTTCGGCGCGGGGAACTTGGATCTCGTATTCCAATATTCGGCTTTTGGGTTTAACGCTTTTCCAAGTTCCTGTCGTGGTGAAATTCAAGGCTCCGTCGGCCACGGAAAACGAAAGTGGCGTAGGTGCGTCTTCGGCCGCCGTCTCTGCTACGGCAGTCGTTTCCGCCGCTTGGGCAGGTGTTTCGGTCTCTGTTGCTGTCTGAGCCAAGCTGGCTTGAGAGAAGCAGATTACCAATGAGATAATGGCGAGTGATTTGACGAAAGTTGATTTCAGAACGGTCATCGTGAGACTCCTTGGCTTTTCGGATGCGAGTTTGTTCTTTTGATTGTACGGGCTAATCGTTCAACTGCCAATCAATCAGCTTGCATGACCTTCGCGACAATTTTGTTGTCGAAGTAATTAATGGCCATGCCAGCGTCAATCACGATCTGCTGAGCATTTATGCCAGAAGAACGAGGGCTAAGTAAGAAGCAGGCCGCGTCG
>CAYTPS010000124.1:0-12069 GCA_964439245.1 uncultured Pirellulaceae bacterium
CTCCAAGAGGCACTGTGTTGCTTCAACAAAGCCTTCACCGCATGCGACCATTAGTGGAGTGAGATGGTTTCCGGAGCCGGAACCCTCGTTTCCTTCTCCGGCATCTATCATTTGGCAATCGCCTGTCCTGCTATTCACATCGACTCCGCTGGCAACAAAGAACCGAATCATATCAACTCGATTTGGCATCGAGACCAAGTGAATAGGACGGAACCCATCCAACGGTGAAACAGCGTTCAAGTCAGCACCATGCTTGGCCAAGCACTCGACCACCGGCACTCTCGCCGCATTGAATCCCCACAGAGAAGCCATATGAATTGGTTTCCAGGGCGTATAGATTGAATCGATCACCTCATCTTCCCAGCCGAAGTATGCGACCTTTTTCAGATCACGGTTGGGATCGTCACCGTTTTGCATCAGGCTTTCGATTGATTCGGCGACGCCAGCTGCGATGGCATACTGAATCGGAAAATAGTGACCAACCTGTTTTGCGCACGCTTGCGGTTTCTCGTGCAAGAGCCCTTTGATGCGTTCTACTTGCCCCAAGCCACAAGCAGAATGAATGTCGACCTGAGCTCCTAGTTCGATCAACACCGACGCCATGTCAACATCTTTCCATCGACGAAACGAAGCGAACTGCAGCAGCGTTGTATCGTGGCCGAACGCGTGGTTGGTCGGATTTGAATCTGCGATTCGTGCAGATAGACAGGCATTCAAATCAGGCATTGAATCGATCAATTTCCTCAAGCCAGCCGCATCGCCGTTCTTGATCGCCTCAACGAACTGCTTTTCGTTATCCAACATTTTTCTACCTCAAACCAGCGCGCCGAACTTAACAGTAAGTCCCTCGGCGACTACGGATCCGCCTCTTTGGATTTCGCTAGATCATAGCAGATCACCTCATGTTTGCCTCGCAAGTACAACCGACCATGTGAGACAACAGGGGCCGTCCATGCAGGATATGAGGGCAACACACCTGATTGATCACCAGCTATACGCCCAAGTTCAACGTAGCCATCTGGCGTTGCTTTAAACAGCGTCACCAAGCCGTTCTCCCCGAGGTTGATAAAGCAACCATCAACGAAAACCATCGACCCTCGATCGGCAACCTTCTGCTCCCACCGAGTCTGTCCCGTTTTCCAGTCAATACATTTCAAAACCCCATCCACTGAATGGCGACCGCTGCAGCCATACACAAACCCCTCATGGTAAATCGGTGTTGCCCAGTGCATCGCCAGCGACTTTTCTCGCTGACGGGGCGAATCCTGCCAGAGAATTTGTGGTTGATTTCCAGCTAACTTGAGCATTGCACTACCATTTCGGTAGGCCTCCGAGATCAAGATTTCATTTTCAACAACTACCGGAGAGGCTGCGTTAACACTGCCGGCGATTCGTGATTTCCAAGGAAACTTAAAATCGAGTCTTCCGTTTTCTGGATTGAAAGCAATCAAACCTTCTCGGGTAAAGGCAAAGCACCACCAACGTCCTTCAATTTTGGCGACTCGCGGCGAGGCATAGCTGGCGAGGTCATTGCCGACGCCATACAAGACCTTCCCTGAGTGCTTGTCGAACCCCACAACACCGCAGGCGTCCGATTCGGTTCCGCCAACGATCAAGATTAATTGCTCCTTGAAAACAATCGGCGTTGTCCCATAACCGTAGGTGTCTGGAGGACGGCCAAACTTTTGTTGCAAATCTATTTTCCAAAGAAGCTTGCCATCAAGCAGTTGGCGGCATTCAAGCGTCCCCGATGGACTGACTGTGTAAACGCGATCAGAATCAACAACCGGCGTGCTGCGCGGCCCGTTACCATAGCCGTTGATATCCTCGTACTGAGTCGGCGTGTCGACCTTCCACAAGCTCTCTCCCGTTTCGCTGTGCCAACAGGAAAGACGTTCGACAAAACGCCCTGCTTCATTCGGCGCGTCGATTCGATGAAAAACCAGCACGCGTCCTTTGGCGATCGCAGGCGCTGAATACCCGGTGCCAACCCGTTTGTGCCAAAGAAGCTTTGGCGGACTGGACCTCCAGTTAAGGTTCAGCCCTGTTTCGGCTGACTTCCCCTCCCCTAGTCCCAGAAACCCGGCCCAGTCGTCCCCGCGCTGTCTCTCGGCGAGGTTCGGCGCTGTGTCGACGGTATCAACTGCAGAAACAAAAGAGTTCACGCCCGTGACCTGCCTCGAATTCAACACCTCCACTGGAACCTCAGGTGAATCGGTTCTTGACCAAACCAGGATCTCGGTGTCGGCCATCTTCTTCCGCAGTCCTTCAATTCCTGCTTCAGAGAAGAACGATTCAGGGAATTTTCCTTTTGACATTTTCCCAGGATTCGTATTTCCGATCGTCAAATGTCGCAACGAGGAGCAAGATTCAAGGTACGTGAGCCCTTTGTCGGTTAGAAAAGTGTCAAACATGTTGAGTCGTTTAAGCCGGCTGAGCTTGCTCAAAGAAAGAACGGCTTCGTCATCGACAAACGTTCTGTAAAGATAGAGCGTCTCGAGCTTTTGCAGCCCCACGAGATTCTCGATCGCAACTGAATCAATAGGATTTCCAAAAAGGTTAAGAGAGCGAAGATTCGTCAGTTTCCCAACGTGTTGAAGCCGATCGTTAGTAACAAGCATTGCACTCAGATCAAGCTCGCGGAGATCGGTGAGTTTCTCAAGCGCCGTCCATGCGTGATCAGGGAGTGTCAGGTTTTCCGGAAACTGCAAGCCGATAACGCGGTCCTGTCCGTCATGGCTTACGATTCCACCCGCCCGGACAACGACTGCCTCTGCAGAGCCGACCGATTGTTCCGTGGGTTGCCGCACATTCTGGGCACTCAAACTAGAAAGGGGAAAGACGACGCAGAAAAGACAGACCGCAAGCCTCCAGCTCATTACGTCTCCAGTTATTTACAAGATACCCTCGTCATACATAGCCGGAGCCATTTTATGGTCGCCCGAGGAGTCTTAGAAGAGGCGACTTGAGGATAGACACTATGGAAGCAGACACCAAAGCAAAACAGCGACCCGCACTGCTGCGAGTCGCTGATAGACACTTTTGCGTTTTTTTGTGCTTAGACCCATTAAGTGTTTAGTTGAACTTGAACCACCCCATTCGGGCGATATCAACCAAAGTTGATCCATCAACATCGACGCCGACTAGTAGAGTCTCTTCAACTACAGCGTAAACATTGACTTCACCAACCTTCGACTGCAGGACCGAAGAACGGAGTCTTCGCTTAAGTCGTTTTGTTCTGGATCTTAATCTGCTTCGCCTTCTTTTTGATCGCAGGCTCACTCTTGGGCGTCGACACGCGATGAGCTTGATCAACAAACGGATTCTTTACCGACAGTGGCTGAGGCGCCTCAACAGGAACACTCATCTCTACAGGTCGGATGCCGGGAGGTGCCGCGTACGGACTGATGCCGTAAGGACGTCGAACGATACCGCTGTAGTATACAGGTGGGTGCTGTGCGAAGTATGGTGGTGCTGCAAATCGGCTGCCACCGAAGCCGCCGCAAAATGCTTGGCCGACGCCTGTTCCAAAAGCATAGCCGTTGTTGTAACTTTGAGCAGAAGCGTCTGTGGAGGTAGTGAATACCATGGCCACGGCAGCGATTGCAAGGATAAGCATACGTTTCATGTGATTGCCCCTAGTTGGATCTAAAGTTGTGGGTCTAAGTTTGAGGTTCCAGTGACGGAACTAGTTGCGGGCGTGATCAGTTGCCCGAATCCACACTAAACACAGCCCCCAACGATGCAATACACTTTGTCCAATGGTTCTCCCTGTTTTTTTGCCCATAACCCATGACTAACCTGTCCCAGTCAACCCAGTCGTTAAAATCGGAAGCGCGCAGACTGGGTTTTGAGGTTTCAGGCTGTGCACCAGCGGCCTCGCCGAGCACTTTTCCGGAATTTCAGCAGTGGTTGCAGCAAAAATTCCACGGCGAGATGGAGTATATGGAAACCCGACAGGAGGCCTACAGCGATCCAGACTTCGTGATGGAGAACTCTGTCAGCGTAATGATGTTGGCAATGCCCTATCAAACTCAGCAGCCGATCACCGACAGCCCGCTGAGCGGTCGGATCGCAAGATATGCTTGGGGGCAGACTGACTACCACGATCTCATTCACAAACGGCTGAAGGAATTGTGCCGATTTATTCAAACCGTCTTCCCCGACGTGAAAACGCGCGGCGTCGTTGATACGGCGCCATTGTTGGAACGAGAATTCGCGCGGCAAGCCGGAATCGGATGGGCAGCCAAAAATACGATGTTGATCAACAAGCATATCGGCAGCTACTTTTTTCTAGCCGCGGTTCTGATCGACCAGCCTTTGGAATGGGATGACCCGTTTGAGGCTTTCCATTGCGGTACCTGCACGGCATGTATCGATGCTTGCCCCACCGATGCTTTTGTTGGCCCCAACGTTTTAGATGCCAACAAGTGCATTAGCTATTTGACGATTGAGCACCGTTCTCCAATCAGCGCCGAACTACGTCCTCAGATGCAGAACTGGATTCTTGGCTGCGACATTTGCCAGGAAGTGTGTCCTTGGAATCGCAAAGCCCCACTGGCAACGGAGCCAGCATTTGAGCCGCTGCCGGGACACAACGCACTATCTCTCCCCGAACTATTTGAGCTGAGTGACGAAGAGTTTCGTGCTCGTTTTCGCAAGACACCGCTCTGGCGCCCCAAGCGACGTGGCATTTTGCGCAACGCGGCTATTGCGTTGGGAAACGGAGCGCGCCCGAAGTCCGTTGCACCGTTAACGCTTGGAATCAACGACAGCGAACCACTGGTGCGCGGTGCAAGCGCGTGGGCACTGCGCCAGATCGATCACATGGATGCAAAAACCGCTTTGGCACGGCGAGAGAAAGTTGAAACCGACTCCTATGTTTTGTCGGAAATTAGAGGAAGATATAAATAAGCAATCGAGTCACAAAATTTGTCGAACACACTGAGGAACAACCTGCATGTCTGAAAATAGTCTTTTTGATCTTTCTGGAAGAACAGCTTTCGTCAGCGGAGCCAGTCGTGGTTTGGGCCAGCAATTTTCTATCGCCTTGGCTGCTGCAGGCGCCGACATTGTGATGACCGCCAGGAAGGCTGAGGATCTTGCCGCCACTGCCGAAATGGTCGAAAAACTTGGTCGTAAAGCGATGCCGGTCGCCTTGGAAGTACGTTCCCACGACAGCATTAAATCAGCAGTCGCCAAAGCATGGGAGCTAGCCGGCTCGATTGACATTCTGGTCAATAACGCGGGGTGTAACGTCAGAAAGCCGGCGCTCGAGATCACATGGGACGATTGGAATCTAGTTCTGGAAACCAATTTACGCGGTGTCTTCTTCGTTGCTCAAGAACACGCCGCACGCATGGTGGAGCGGAAATACGGTAGAATCATCAATATTGGTTCGGTCACTTGCGTTAATGGCTACGCTGGACTTGGGCCTTACTGCGGTAGTCGGGGCGGAGTCAAACAGCTTACGATGAGCCTTGCCGACGACTGGGGACCGCATGGGGTGACAGTAAACTGCCTAGCACCAGGTTGGTTCAAGACCAAACAGAACGCGGTGATGTACGAAGACGAGGGCTGGGTCGAGTATTTGTCGGACCGAATTCCTCTCAAGCGTCCCGGTCTGCCCGGCGATCTTCACGGGGCGGTTGTTTTTCTCTCTTCCGAGGCCAGCGCCTACATGACGGGCCAAACACTGTTGATCGATGGTGGCATCTCGACAGGTGCCGTAAGAGCAGTACCAAAGGCTTAACCACCGCCCAGGCGTTCGCATGAGGTCATTTGCAACACTAGAAAATAAAATTGACTTCGGCGATGCGCAACATGACAATGGATGAAAGTCTTTTCTAAATTTAGCTTTTTAACATGCGGGGTCTGTCGCGGGTGACATCTAAGAACAATTTCAGTCCACGCATCTGGTTGACTCTCGCTGCAGTTTTTGTGCTCGGTCATATCCCTCCGACGACTCTTTCGGATGCGCATGCCCAGAAACGTGACGAACCGGCAGCTGGCGAGAGCATTTCTAAGGCAAGGCAACCGTCGCGTGCTTGGAGAAATGACGCCACCGCCTCACGAATGAGAAGACTCGGCAAAGCCATGAACCTCCTGACCGTTGGCGACTTTCCGGTCATAGGAGAGCTCCCCAAAGGTCTGCCGAAGAACCCCGGCCTGCAAATTCTTGCAGACAGATTGACATTGTATTTGCATCCCGAAATTCTTCAGCCGGGCATGCGGGTTGGCAACATTGATATTCGAGCGATGGCCATTCGCCTCCTTGGCATTGACAATACGAAGCTGTACATCACCCTTGACGGCAAGGCTTGGCGCGGCGCCGATGAGTTCCAACGTAAACGCAGCAAGGAAGCATTTTATAAGGACCAAGCGAGAGTTCTTAAGAAACTCGCCCTTAAGCCTCCTTTTCGATTCCGCACGATCAACCGAGCAAAGGTGAGCCAATACGATTTTGGCAATGAGCGATTTGCGATTGACTGGCAAGGTGACCAGAAATCTGGCGTGCTGCGTCTCTCGTTTGCCGGGACGAAGCAGCAGAAATTGTTGGAGAAACTTGCGCTTCCTCAATCAATGACGTTTCCAAGACATTGGGCGCTCACGCCGACCAAGGCCGAGCAAATTTCGGGGCTATTGCGATCGGTAAACAACCGAGAACGAGGCGTTTACGTTTCTTCCGTGTTCGATGTGATTGATCAAACTGATCCCCAAACTGCGCCGGATTCTCCGATTCAATGGGGCGCACAGTTTGAGATTCGCCCTCGACATAGCGCCATTTACTCGGACATCACATGCAAAAACACGCTTTGGGAATTTCCTCTTGTGCTGCCACCGGCCGGCATGCTGGTGTCGCGCGAGTTGCAAGTGCCTCAAGAAGATCCGCTCTATCTCTGGCAGCCCGAAGTTCAGGTCGCGCTTGCTGCCAATGCCAACGCGGCGGCTGTCAAACGCAATGACTGGCTAGCCGCGGCGCTCAGTATTTATCAGGAAGACATCGAGTATTACGAGCATGGAACGAGCCCTTCTCGTAAAATCCAAGGAAGCGATCGAGCCGGATTGTTGCCCGCTGTCGGATCGTCCAATCGGCCGACGGCTTGGGACGACAGCTATCTTCCCTTTTTCCCAAGTGGCTTTTTTGGGGGAGGGAAATTGGATGTGGCAGCCATCTCCAAACGAAAAATCCGTGCTTCACAGCTTACGTTGCTCAAACGTTGGATGAAGTCGCGGATTGAGGCGGCAAGTGGAGAATTCCGTCTTGAGTGCCGGATTAGAGTTGATCGAGATAGCAATGTTGCCGGCCTGTTTCCGGGCGTTTCCTCACAAGAGAGCCTAGAGCTAGATTTTCCAAAACGCAAAGACTTCGGCCATATTGGGCTGCTGAAGTCACCAAAGCAAAATGTTCGAGGCAACTCAAATAAAGTTGATCCGTTGACCAGCTTTGCAGTTGCTTACCCTGCGTTGGCCTACCACATGAACTTTGCAATCGATGCAAACAGCCTTCCGCCAACCAACACCGATGAAACCATTCAGATTTACAGTGGTGATCTGATAGTAAAAGTTGTAGATACCCAATGGGTGACCTCTGTTGAGGTTCCGCAGGTCCTTCTGCACATTGATCCCGTTCGTTTCGAGGCGCTACGCAAGTTGCCTCAAACTGGCATCGCCAACAGGAAAGCGGATGGCACCACAAAGGTTGCTTTCAGTTTGCCAATTTCAGTTGCTCCGTATAACGGACATGATTTGGCACGTGACCAAGCCGCCGCCAGGGCGTTGGAACTTGCCAAGCAGGCTGAAGTTGAGCAGCAACGCATTGCCCAACGCGAGAAGCTTCGCCAAGAGCAAGAGGCCAAACGCCAGAAGGCCAAGGCGGATCTAGCCCGAAAACGGGCTTTGGAAAAGGAGAACAGTTCTCTCAAGATGAAACGGGAGCAAATCGCGCGCATGCAGGAACGCGGAGAGATCGACCAGGCGCGGGCGAACGCGATGCTAAAAGAACAAATAGAGATGGAACAGGGAAGAGAACGTGTCAAGTTTGCTCGCCAAGAGGCCCGGAAGCGAGCAAACAAACTGTTGGAGCAAGGATACACTCAAGAACAGATTGATTGGGAAACTGGCACGCTTCGGCCCGAGGCCTCGAGTGCGGGAACGGAAATCCGAACATGGCCGCTGCTATTTGCTATCACGACCGCGTTTGCCGGACTGCTGGCCGTGGTCGGATGGCGGTGGCGGCGTGGATCTCTGCAGGAAGACATCAATCAGATCAAGGAACAAATCTTCGGTTCCAGCCGCACCTACAAACCGAAATCGCGGAACAGACGTTTGGCAAAAATTGACATTCCCAACGCGAAGAAGAAGCTAGGCCAAGAGATGTACCATCACGGAGTCGGCGAGGAAGAGTTTTCAAACATTTACCGCGAGCTGAGGCAAATCTATTCCCAGCTAGCCAAGCTTCAGCCAGAAACAAACACAAGCCAGTCCACTGATCTCGGGGACAGCAGTAGCGAAAACGCTCTGGCAACTTACTATGCGACATCACAAGGGATGGCTTTGGAGCTTCAAAATCAGCTGGCCGAATCCAAGCTCAAATCTCGCCGCCGCGCAGCGTTCACTTATCTTGCGGACCGGCTTCTGGAAGACCCTCAGTTAGATCCGCGCGGACAGTTCGAGCGACAGATTGCCAACATCAACATGATGCATGCCGAACTGATTGGGAAAGAGTGACCAACATCCGCTGGTGTGGAACTCTTCCCCCCGCACCACTGGCAGCTTAATCCTCAACTAACCTGGATTCTTGAAACAGCAGAAAGTGATATCCCGAATCGTCACTGGTCACAAAACCGCCAGATGTTGGAATGTACTTTCGGAAGAAATCGTAGTCCGGCAATGGATTTTCATCTAATGCATCCTTAAGCCCCTGGAAGTTCTCTGGCTTATCTTCGGCTTGCTCGGCGAGAAGCTCTTTAAGACTGTCCGAGCCAATTGCTCGAGTCATCACGTCTAACTCACGCGCCGAATCCGAAAATAACATCGCCGAAGGAACATCGGTCTTGAGAAGTTTCGTCATGTTCTCGGCATGACGCTGGAACTCCTTGTCGTTGGCCAGCGCTTCTTCGTTACCGTTATAGGTGTCAATTGCGATCTTAATGAATTCCTCGCTGTCACCAAAGATAAGGCTATCGCCCAACACGACACACGACGGACGGGATTGCCGCATGTTTTTTCTCATGTACTGACGTCGCGCCTCTTTCTCCGGGTCAACTTTACGTTTGTTTTCCTCCATCCACTTCTTACGACTTTCTTCCCTGCGCTTCCCAACGTCTCCCATCGTCCAATAACGGATTCCTTCGTGGTCGACATCAGACCAGTTTTCCTTGCTCTTCTCACCAGTCAGTTGCGCTTCCAGGAACTCATCAAATTTCTCTGGATCGTTAAGCCCGATCGCGAACACGTTTCCGATCGCATTGAATTGATCACCAGACAAAATCGGTCGAACAAATGTTACTCTTCCGTTCATCTCGTCGATGATCGCTTCCTTCAGATCAAAGCCGGCTGTATTTTTGACGCCCTGCAGAAATTCATCAAACGATCCTTCGGAGAGTGTGTTGGAGATCTCTTCAATGCCGGCGTACATTTGCTGCGCGTCCCAACTAGTGGTCATGTAAGACCCGATGTTGACCGGTACCCAATCTTGAGGTCGGTACTCACCAGGCTTGAGTGCAATCGCATCAAAGAGTCCCTCTCTAGGTGACGCCAGCATCACGTGCCCATGCATGATGGTTTCATAGCCCTCGGTCTGTACATACATGTTTCCGCCAGCAGCCAACAACCCGTCCAGTCCAAACGCCGGCAACATGGCGACAACCATCTGCATTCCCGCATTGCCTTTGGCGTTGGCTTTAAAAATGCCGATCGGGTCTACATAGAACATCGCGTCTGCCGGAAATTCGTCAGACGTTGAGCAGCGATTGCTGATCGTGATGAACTTTCTATTCTCTGAGAGTGGCCGAACTTTTTCGTTCTCACCACCGGACCAACGCAGAAAAATATCTTCCAGCACTTCTCGAGAACTCGATCCCACCATCACGCCTTCGTAGCGACAGAAGAAAACTGGATTGCCCCTCACGATCGCTTTCTCAACCGTGAGCTCTTCCAAATCGGACTCCACCTCTTCGATTGCATTCTCGCCTTCAACAACTTCTCGCAAGCGCCCCATGGCTTTATCAACAGCCTCGTTTTCGTCGTCCAATTCCAGAATGACCACGACTGCCGGATCCTTACGACGTGGTGCGACGAGAGCAATGGTCATTTCTCCCGACGGCAACGTCTTAAGTTCGTCCAGTGACAAACCGACGGTCTCTTCGATCCGGCCATACTGTTCTTCGCCAACCTGGTACAAACGCTCTACCAGAGGTGCCAAGCTCTCATCCTCGATCATCTGAGCACCAAGGCTTGTCTTCATCTTGTCAAAGAACTCGCTGAAACTAGTCATCTTTGCCATCGCAACGGTCGTCTCTGGGAGCAACATTTCTGTTTCCGGACGATCGGGAAGGTCTTGGGCTACCGCCGGGGTGATCGGCAATAGTGCCACAGTCAGGCAAACTCCAGCCGCTGCTAGTGGTATCAAAAGCTCACTACGAAACTGAACCAACGCGCTGGTTGATTGTGAGAATAATGCGCTGCATCGTGCTTTGAGAGCCATCGGAATTGTTGGTGCCATGGTTGTTATTTTGTGTGTGGTTCTTGGGTTTCTGAACAATTAGCGTACGTGAATATATCACTAAGTCTAACCTGACTGCCCTGATGTTGGTTTCATCTCACCAACTAAAATTTGGCAAACAGAGGTAAACTTTTCCGATCGCGGAACTCCTGCGGAATTAGAATCGTTAAAAATGGCCGATTTCGCTTTTGCAGTGTCCTGTGAACCGATATCTCACGTGAACTCCACTGGATTTTTTACCTTGCGCCGGTCGCCATGATTGAACAAACAGAAATGCCATTTATGAAGCCAATTAAACAGCGTTGCTGGGTCATTGCCGCGATGGTACTGCTCACGTGCTTCGTCACTTTTCAAGACACGTACGCCCAAGATTTTGGCGGCATTGGTGGCGGTCAAGACACCGGCAGTATTGAGCAACTTCAACAATTGCAACAGAGCCAAGTGGGCGGCGGCAGTAGCACGGGGACCAGTGGAACTAGTGTCGGCGGCGGTGAAATTGAGACCTTCACCGGCGAGGACGCAGTCTTGAGCGGCACCAACGAGGATGTCAGAAATCAAGGCTTCGTTGGTGCGACGGGAACGCGAATTGAGGAACTGGGCTTCGTCGGTCCGGCCGGTGAAATTTCAGGTCCGCCATTGGCCGAGGGCGCTTCGTTTGGCGGTGGCGTCAATGACGCAGCCGCAACAGGCAGTTTTGGCGGGGGCAACGCGAGACGGAATCAACAAACTGGCTTTGGCGCTATCGGCCAAGGCAAAGGTTTCCAAGTCATTCGCAAAGGTGTTCGTACGTCGCTAACACCACGTTTTGCGTCGCCCACCTACAGCACTGCCGAAATTTCGAACCGTTTCAACAACAGAATTCGACGTCAGCCAGTCATCCAAAATGACGGGGGTGGACTTGTGGTATCGATCAACAATAGAGTTGCAACGGTGAGCGGTTATGCTAAGTCGGAAGCCGAATGCAATCGCTTCATTCGTCAGCTACGGCTAGAACCCGGCATTGATCACATCAACGATCAGATCAGCCGCCAGTAACTGCTGTCGATTCTCGATGTTCGGAAAAATGGCCAGATCACATGCACGATACTTTTCCTGCGACCGACCTAGTCGCCGGCAAAGGAGCAGGGTGCTCCACTTCACAGCTCTCCCAGAAAATTGTTACCTATCGTGCTAAGGTGAATTCTCGGGATAGTTAGGGCGCTATCTGGAGTGTAGACTAAAAACTGTCAATTAATGGACACGGAAGTGCTTGCTCAGCTGGTGCTGGTCGCGGTCTTCAAAACCGTTGGGTCGTATGGAAATCATGTGATCGGTGGGTTCGATTCCCATGCACTTCCGCCATT
>CAYTPS010000125.1:0-12028 GCA_964439245.1 uncultured Pirellulaceae bacterium
ACCATATCCAACGGCATGTTCGGCTGAGTCACCAAACAAATCGCCATCCAGATAAGCACGTGCAGGACCACAAACGTCCAGAAAAAGGCGACCGTCCAATCGGGCTCATCAACCCCGTCGGTCAACCACCGAGAATCGTTCTTGGTGAGATTGTGTTCTGCTTCAGTTGGCAGCTTCATAACGGCGCTTTAACGAATTGAAAGATGAAAACGTTCGAACAACTAGAGAATATTAAATTGCGACTTCGACCGATCTTCACTGTGAGACCTCGTGATGTTGGGTGATTTTTACGAGGTGATCCAACAGCGGTCGTTCGACATCGCCCATTAACTGTGCGACCTCAACAGAACAGGGAACACGGTCGACATTTCCGGAAGATGCGAGGGTCGACTTCAACACTTCTCTCCCAATAGGAGAAGACATCAAAAAATGAGTCCACAGCCAAGCCTCTGCATAGTCGGTTTGCGTGAGTTCAGTAGGGTCGATGATTGACTCCAGCCGCTCGAGCGACGGTCGCCAACCTCCCTCTTGAATAAGATGCACCAGCAAACGCAAATGCGCAGCGTTAACTCCATCAAAGTCTGGGTTGACTTCGAAGTACTCGGCCAATCCTTCGTCAATCCAAAGATCCAGCCGCGGCAACACCCCATGCAGGTATCCATGAGTAACCTCATGCCGCAAATCTTCAGCGACCTGCATCCCCCAGAAGGCGTAAACACTTAGCGCGTCGTTGGACCTGATGAAGAACGCTCGTCGATCGGAAAAAACGGCGTTCGACTGAGCGGTGAATTCGCGGAACGACATCTCGTCCTTGAACAGATAAACATCGATCGGCGTGGAGGCGGTGGACAGGTCGATGCCAGTTTTTAACTCGATCTCCCTCTTGAGTTCCACCAATTCATCGACCAACAAATTTTGAGCCGGGTTCGGCGACAATGCGTGGACGCGTATTTTGTCTTTGACCAATATTTGCGGAGCACCAGTCGCTGCGACACCGTCCAGTAGCAGGGCGCTGCTGATCCCATCCATTCTGCAGCCGCAAACCATCAATAAACCGGCCATACTCCAGACCATTGCCCATGCAAAAGATGTTTTGGGGTCGCAGTTGCGGAGGAAATTTGATCTGAACTGAAACAAAGTGGTTGTCGGCTAGGGTAGAAGCTATCGGCGTGATGGCTTACATTACCAAAACGGGCAGGACACTCGAATATCAATCATCTGCGTAAATTGCAGGATCCTGTTCCGCTGACGACCTTCATATTTCATCAATCTACTGAGTAACCTCGAGTCACCATTGTTTGGACGTTTGTTGATACTATTTATCGTCGTGCCTTTGGTCGATTTGTTTCTGCTGTTGTGGATCTCGAAACTGACGGGGCTACCGGCGACGATCGGCCTTGTAATCATTACAGGCGTGATCGGTGCTTCGCTTGCGCGGCGGCAGGGATCGCAGGTGAAAGGACAGATCAAGGACCGGCTGCAGCAACAGCAGATGCCGGCAGATCTGCTGGGTGACGGAGCAATGATTATGTTTGCGGCCGGTTTGCTCCTGACGCCGGGCTTGCTAACCGATCTGCTGGGATTCTCTTTGCTGTTACCTGCCGGTCGCGCGTTTTACAAACGTATCGTCGCCGACAGATTCAAATCTAGTTTCCAAGTGCACCAATTCCCCATGCCGGGACAACCGCAACCCCACCAACCAAACGACCCCAATATTATCGACGGTGAAGTCGTTGATCGCAGCTCTGATTAGGCTGCGGAAACTCTCTCGGTCGTGCAGGCAGAATCATTGCTGTCGGTTATTGCGGTGCAGCAGACTTTAACCGATCCTCCAACTCAGGCGAATCGACCTCACGAGCAAGCTCAATCAGCACGTCTTGGATCACTGGAATCTCATGGACATATTTTTGACGGCAAGTATCAATTTCACAGACCTGTTCAAACGCGCTAACCGACTCCGTCAAACATTCAAGTGCCTCCGTTTGGTCATCCGCCAACAGTAGCGCTTCAGCCACTGATGCCTCGACGACGACTGCCCAAATTCGCCAATGAGCCACATCCGGCCAGCCCTCAATCAAGTAATTGGCGTCGCGACTAGCATTCTCAAGAAGATTGATCGCCAACGCCAAACTCATCTCGCGCTCCATCATTGTCAACCGCCTGTCACGCACACGATTGCCTAAAGAATGTCCCATGCGATGCAAAACGTGCATTCGCGATTCAAGATAGCGCGGCTGATTGGGATGCTGGCGCACAAGCAGATCGATGTTTTTCAGGGCAAAGCTCAAACCGCTTCTATCTGTTTGCCCCACGCCAAAACCTTCAAACGGTCGGCCATGTGCGCGCCGCAGTGTCTCAACCAGTTCGTATCGATAGTTGGCGTTTTCCGGAAACTTATCAACCAATCCCGTCAACAGCACAGTTGCCATTTCATCGTAGCGGAGATCTGGGACATGATCCGATTTGTTCAAACCAAACGACACCGAATCACCCGTGACCTCTTCAAGATCACGATAGCAGCACGCTTTGAGGAATTGAAACCGCGCCAGATCCTTGTACTGTGGAAACTGCTCTAGCAGACCAACAGCACTTTCCAGAAACCCCTGGTCTCCTACATACCCACCGCTCTGATTCTCCCGGTCCGCACGAGGTTTCGGCCTAGGAGGCTTACCACCCCCTCGAAGCCCGGCACGACCTCGGGACCGACGACCACCGTTAGACAATTGAGCAACAGCAACCACTGATGCCTTAAGTTTTGGGGGACGGCCAAGAAAATATAATGCCGACGCCCTTTCGTAAACAACGTCTGCATCATCATCCTCGATCGACTCAAGTGTTTCGACCGCCAGCCCATGGTATAGCTGCGCCGACTGGTGATGATCCGTTAACTCTTCCAGCCGCCCCAACTTGTTTAATACCCTCGCTATCGCGAGCCGAGCCAAGACGTCCTTCGGAAGCGCTTTAGATATTTTTTTCCATGACTCGAGGGCATTTTCAAAACGCAACCGCGCCTGATTGACTTGGCCCAGCTGAAAATGAACGTCTCCCAATCGCTGTTTTGCCCGTGCCGAAGACCGTCGGATCTCGAGGCTATTGCCAGATCGACTTGCCAACGTATCGTAGAAACCCAACAAGTTCTCAAGGACCACCACCGACTCTCCAGAAAGCACCGTCTGACGCATGCCATTGGAAGACGATTCAGCATCGAGACTCTCCGTTGCAAAACTATCCTGTAGCGGATCAGGGGAGAGTTGCTGATAAATATCATCCAAGGCTCCAGTTGCAACCTGAAGAGTAGATTCCAGACTTTTTCGCGCATGTTTTTCGCGCTGAAATGAATTTGAAACTTCCTCTTTTGCCGCCAGCGCGTTGACGTAACCGGCAGACGAGATCAACGCCATCATCAAAAGTAGCGAACCGACCACACCCAAGAGACTGGCAGTTAACGGGTTGCGTTGGCACCACTTAACGCCATGCGTGATCGCACCAACGGGCCTTGCCTCGACTGGAAACCCCTCGATGAAGCGATCTAAATCGGCCGCCAGATGTCCGGCAGTCTCGTAGCGAGCGGCTGTATCATTTTCAATCGACTTGAGAACAATCGCCTCTATATCTTCAGGGATCGAGGAATCAACCACCGCTGGCGCCACCGGACGCCGACTGCCCTCAACTCGCGCCACCGTTTCCTCAGGCGTGGATTCGGTAAATGCTGGCGTCAGAGTCAGCAGCTCGTAAATCGTCAACCCAAGACTATAAACGTCACTTGAATGATCTCTTTCACCGTCAACGGCCTCGGGAGGAAAGTATCGAGGCGTGCCTCCCGAATGTTGACCGGTTGAATGTAGTTCGGCGGCAAGCGGTTGGGCCAAACCAAAATCACTGATCCAGACCCTGCCATCGACATCTAACAATAGGTTCGCGGGCTTGATATCGCGATGCAATACTCCCTGATCGAACGCGTATTGCAACGACGCCGCGGCATCACGTGCCAGCCGCGCGACCGCATGCCAATCCAGCTTCTTCGAGGGAGATTGCAGTGAGCTACCCACTCGTTGAAGCCGATCACGTTCCCAAGGATGGGGTTCCGACAGCTTGCTCTGATTCTCACCCGGTCGGTCTTGAATCTGTGTTTGAACATCGGAGTCTTTTCTCTTCAACCAGCCAATGACGGTATCGAGCGACTCACCATCGACCAACTCCATCACCAGAAAGTGATACCCATCGTGTTCACCCATCCCGTACAGGGAGACAATATTACTATGATGCAGGCGAGCGGCCATACGTGCCTCTTGCCTGAATCGTTTAAGCAATTCGGCGTCCAGCAGACTGGCCTTGGGGAGAACCTTTAGCGCGACGTGCCGGTCGAGCGATTCTTGGAACGCCTGATAGACCACGCCCATGCCTCCTCGACCAATCTCTTTAACGATCTTGAAGTCGCCCAACTCACTCAAGTGCATCGGCCTCGATGTCGCCGACCGAGCTGTCGCCAGATCGTCTTGCTTCTTCATCGTCTCAAGTGCCGCGATCATCGGAAACAGTTCATTAATTTCGTTAGCCAAATGGGGATAGCGTTCGATATACCCTTCGATCGGCGGCGCAACACCATCGCGGAAGTTCTCGATAAACTCTGTTGCAATTAGTTCAATATCATCGCGTTGTGAGTCAGGTTGCTGCAACCGCTTGGTCTCCAATTAGGATTTGTTGAACATGCCGTCAAACTCAGGCATTCCACTCAATGCGTCCTTGAGTCGAACAATGGCTCGTACATAACGAATGCTGGCCGTCTTCTGTGTGATCTCGAGTACTTCGGCAACTTCGCTGTTGGTCAATTCCTCGAAATGGCGGAGGGCCAGCACTTCGCGATCGATTGTCTCCATTGAAGCAACGACCTCTCTAATTTTTTGCGACTGTTCTGTTTTAACCGCAGCCATGCTCGGCGAAGTCAAATGGCCGATCAGGAAATGAGCAATCGACATCACTGTGTCTTTGGCATTACCTACTGAGCGCACCGCTATTTCTCTTGCCGCGTCGCGTTGTTGCGTTCCCAAGTGCCGTCGATGTGCATCAGCCAACGTTTGGGCCACAATCATCCTCAACCAAATAAATGGCGAATAGGCACTTTCGGCGTCATAGTGATGAAGCCTCTGAGACGCATCCAAAAAGGCGTCCTGCAGAATATCGTCGGTATCGATTCGCGCAGACAACCGGCTGTCTGTGCGAAAGTGAGCGACTCTCCACAGACGCTGGCGATGAAGCGCAAACAATTCCGCCAAAGCCTGTTGATCGTTGTCAATCAACCTCTCGCGGATTCCGTCGTCATCTTCAGAAACGTCATCCATATATTTGCTACTTCATCGTTAAACGTGCTTTCAGATTGCCAATCTACACTAAATTGCGAACTTTTTTGCCATGTGATACTCAATAAGAATACACCGACAAAAACTTTTTTGAATTACCTGTAGATAGCACCAGATGATTCTCGTTTAACGGGTTAGCCAAGACATGATCAACCAAGCTTCCAGTTGATTGTTGACTGGCAAAGATTTGCCTCTCTCTTGCAATATGCCACTCCTCCACAGGGCGATTTCTACGGTCGCCTTCACGTTTTCTAATTGTGAGGAACAATTCTATGCAAGGCAAACAACGACGAAAGAGAAGAAAACAGCGACGTTCGAAAATCCGTGCTCGCAAACGCCTCTCATCTCTCACTCACGAGAAACTGGAAGAACGAAATTTGCTTGCCGCTGATTTCCTGTTTTCACTTCACTCAACACCGGAGGCGCAAACATTCCAAGTCGATACCTCGGCACATCGAAGTTCTAGCGATTCAAGTACTCGGCTAGAGCGAAACGAAAACCGAAATCGACGACCGTCCTCGAGCTCGAACTTAGATACGAGCCGTGGTGAAGAGAATGTTACTGAAAACGTCATCCAGGGCACAACGATCGAAACACGTAGCTACGATGGCACTGGAAACAATTTAGAGAACCCTGAATTGGGCAGCGCCCACACCCAGTTGCTCCGCACGTCAGAGTCGGACTACGCCGACGGAATCTCTGAGCCCTCGGGCGAGGATCGTGTCAGCGCTAGAGTGATCAGCAATGAACTGGCTGCTCAAACGACAACCGAAACAAACGACCGTTCACTTACAGACCTAACGTGGTTATTTGGCCAGTTCATTGACCACGACCTCGATCTATCCGAGGCATCGGAACACGATGAATCCTTCAATATCGAAGTACCCACCGGCGACGAATTCTTCGATCCATTCTTCACCGGTGAAGTCGAGATACCCCTCACCCGCACAGTATTCGATGAAGCCACAGGCGAGACCGATGCTCGAGAACAGATCAATGAGATTTCTGCTTTCCTAGATGGATCAGTCATTTACGGATCTGACGTCGAAACGGCCAACTCACTGCGAGCGTTTGAAGGTGGGTTACTGGCAACATCCGAAGGCGACTTGCTGCCGTTTGACGCCGAGGGAGAATTCTTCCTAGCCGGTGACATTCGATCCAATGAGAACGTGGCTTTGACGTCGATGCACACGATTTGGGTACGCGAGCACAACTACCAAGCTGAATTGTTGGCGGCCGAGAATCCGGAGATGAACGATGAGCAGCTATACCAAGCAGCGCGAACGATCGTAACAGCGCAACTTCAGGCGATCACTTACAACGAGTGGCTCCCAGCATTGCTTGGAGAGGACGCGTTGGCTGAGTACGAAGGTTACGACTCTTCGGTAGACCCTGGCATTGCCAACGTATTTTCAACCGCCGCCTACAGGTTTGGGCATACCATGCTGCCAACGGAATTGTTGCGATTAAACAACGATCTGACAACGGCTGACGAGGGAAACATCGCTCTGCAAGACGCCTTCTTCTCCCCGGATGAGATTAGCGAAAACGGCATCGAATCTGTCTTGTTGGGCGCCAGTGTTCAATTGGCAAACGAAGTCGACAACCAGGTCGTCGATGACGTTAGGAATTTCCTGTTCGGCCCACCCGGCGCTGGCGGATTTGATCTCGTTTCGCTGAACATTCAGCGTGGACGTGACCACGGCTTGGCGGACTACAACCAAGTGCGCGAAGACTACGGTCTGGAGAGAGTAACTGACTTCGACGCAATCACGTCCGATCCCGAAGTCGCCGCCAAATTGGAAACGCTCTACGGCAGCGTCGACAACATCGACGTTTGGGTCGGAGGCTTGGCTGAAGACCATGTCGATGGCTCCAGCATGGGCGAATTGTTTTCTACAATCATCGTCGACCAATTCGAGCGCATCCGCGACGGTGATCGGCTTTGGTACCAAAATGTGTTCAGCGGCGAGGCGTTAGCAGAGATCGAATCGACCACTTTGGCCGATGTCATCGAGCGCAATTCATCGATCGAGGGGCTTCAGGCCAACGTCTTCTTTAGTGCTGACGCACAACCTGAAACCGATACCGCCGACCGAACCGAGGCACGAGAAGATCGCAAAGCGCGTGTCTCTCATGGTCAGCGCAATCGGACCGAGAGTTTCGAACGACGCAACGACAATGATTCGCGCACACGATCGAACTTAAGGTCACTGGCCGCCATCGACAGTGTGTTCGAAAGCATGTTTGGCGACCGAGACGAGCGCCGCGGTAAAGGCCGAAGAAGGTAGTCCTTAGACCGAGGAATTATTGTTGCTCCCAGCAATATTTCCGCATCGAATCACCAACGCTGGCAACCGAGTGTATTCGGCTGCCAGCGTTCGGCATTTCGTTCTAGTCACTCTATTGCCGTCGGTGCAAAGTTAACCTTGCCGCATCTCTCGCACTGGCCCAAACCGCCCGATAACGTTGAGTGCAATTCTGTTAGATTCCTGCAAAAATGTGGAACTTTGGGCCGCTTGACTTGTATAAGTGTTTGTTGCGTTGGAAAACACACCTGAAAGCCCCAAGAGACCGGACACGTGGACATCGACGATCGAGAGCTTGTCAGCCGGGTACTTGCAGGTGACACCGATGAATTTCAAGCATTAGTGCAGCGCCACCAAGGACCGGTCTTTCGGTTCGCAGCCAACATGGTTGGCAACCGTGACGACGCCCAAGAAACCACTCAGGATGTCTCTCTGGCTGCGTTTGTAAATTTGTCTACTTTCGATTCAGCACGCGCCTCGTTTTCAACGTGGCTGCTTACAATCACCCGCAACCGCTGTATCAACTTACTTAAACGCAAAAGAACGACGACTAGTAACGAACTAAATTCAATTGCCGAACAGGCATCCGCAGATCCGATCGCCAATCAAGAGCTTTCACAGAAACTTGACCAAGCGCTTGCAGCATTACCTTTAAAGCAACTTTCAGCGTTTGTGCTGGCCGAAATTGAAGAATTGCCTTACGCAGAAATCGCCCGAATTGAGCAAACGACTATAGGGACAGTGAAATCCCGAATCCACCGAGCGAAGTCACGACTTCGGTCACTATTGGAACACCAGCTAAGAGAATCCAAATGAACCATGAATTGTATAAAAGTGGTTGGATGAACGCCGTTCAGTATCGCCACCAGACAAACTGCCGACCCAAATCATGGCAAAAGTGGAAGAACTAGAGCGCCAACGCCAATTGGTTTGGGGGCTGCGCCTAATTCAGCAGGTCGAACGTTCACGCGCAGCTCGATGGGGTGTTTGTGGAGCAGCACTGGCGATCGGCGGATTGCCATTTGTTTTGCTCGCGTACGTTTCGAAGTTTTGATCTTTTTAGGAGGAGACCACAATGGCAAACGAAATTACAGCAACACAGCTTAGCCAGCGATCTAGCCGACCTTTCGACTTTCCCTCGATGTCCAGCAACAAAGCCACCGCATCGCGCCGCATCTCTTGGGTTGCACTGGCCTTGTCTTTTCTCGCTGCTGGCGTTGGACACCTCTACTGTGGCAAAATGGCAAAAGGACTCTTGCTTTACTTCGCTTGGCTCCTTCTCCCAATCTGCATTGCCATTTCGGTTTTGATGCCAGCCTCAACGGCCAATTTCTTATTGCTTTTGCTATTGCCTGTCGTTGTTGTCGCAAGCATCTATTTGTACGCCGCATTCGATGCATGGCGAACGGCTTCGCGGATTGGGGCATATTCCCTCCTGAACTATAACCGCGTATCCGTTTACTGGATGATGATTGGAGCACAAATCGTCTTCTCCACTGGAATGATTGCTGTCACAAATGGAATCGTTTACGAGGCATTCTTGATCCCTACCAGAAGCATGAATCCGACGATCCTCAAGGGGGACCTAGTTTTGGCGAATAAAGTTCTGCTGGCAAACCACGGTCACGCTCGTGGCGACTTGATCGTTTACAAGAATCCAACTTCTCAAGGCGGCGACACGTTTATTGGGCGCGTGGTCGCTACAGAAGGTGATGAAATCAGAATCGAAGGGGAAAGCGTATTTGTAAATGGCGAAGAACTGGAACGAGAAAGCGTTCCAGCCGAGCAGTCAAAACCGTTGGACGACCAAGAAAGTGTTCGAGTCAAATACGAGACAAATTCGGGCACACGGTACTTGGTCAGCTTCGAAGAGACTTCCAATAAGAGTAGCGAAGCCCCGGATATTGAGGCGACAGTCCCAGAAAAATGTGTTTACGTCCTCGGCGACAATCGCAATCTCTGTAGAGACAGTCGTCATTTTGGAGCACTTCAAATAGGGGACATCGTTGGCCGCGTGAAGTACATCTATTGGCCGCCGGAATCTTGGTCACGGTTTAGTGTGACCAATGACAATCTACCGTAGCCGCCTACAAAGCGATAATCCCCAAGCACATGGCATTCAACGAGTAAGACCGAACTTCTTGATTTTCCGATCGAGCGTCGAGCGTTCAATACCAAGTGCTTTTGCGGCTTGACTTTTGTTCCAGCCAGTCGTCGCAAGCGTGGCTTCAATGTGTCGCGCTTCGACTTCCTCTAGCGATGCGAGTTGAAACGGAGCTGAACTTGCCACGGGTGTCGGTGCGTGCTGTTCGGTCGCGGGCAACTTCGTCAAAATCACCTCGTCCAATTCGATCGTAGAACCGCTGGCCAGAACAACGGCGCGCTCGACGACGTTTTTGAGCTCTCTCACGTTCCCCGGCCACGAGTACTTCTTCAGCTGTTCGATCGCCTCGGGCGAAAAACCATCAATTCGCCGCCCGGTTTCCATCTTAAACTTCTCAAGAAAGTGCTCGGCCAGATCAAGCACATCTTCGGGACGCTCACGAAGTGGCGGAACGTCTATCTGCACAACATGCAGGCGAAAGAACAAGTCCTTACGAAAGGTCCCTTGTCGCACACTTTCCTCAAGGTCCCGGTTGGTCGCCGCAATCACACGTACGTTGACCCTAATTTCTCGAGTGCCGCCAACTCGTTCAAAAGGATGCCCTTCAAGCACTCTTAAAAACTTGGCCTGAATCGACGGACTCATCTCGCCAATCTCATCAAGCATTAACGTACCTTTGTCGGCCGCTTCGTACTTGCCGGCCTTTCGTTCAGTTGCTCCGGTGAAGGCGCCTTTTTCGTGACCGAACAACTCACTTTCCAGAAGTGTTTCAGAAAGAGCAGCGCAGTTAATACAGATAAACGGTCCCGATTTGCGATCGCTGTTGAGATGCACCGACCTTGCAACCAACTCTTTTCCTACGCCGCTTTCTCCACGCACCAGCACCGTTGCGCGACTGGGGGCCGCCTTGGAGATCTGCTGGTGTACGCGGAACATTGCCGGACTATTCCCAATGATCTCGCTATCAACGCCCAATTGATCACGCAGCAGACTGATCTGATTCTTGGTTTTCGAAAGATCGTCAACCAGCTTCTGCTCTCGATAGGTCGTCTTAAGTGCCACGCCGATCGTCTCAGCTACAGCGAGGGTAAATTCGAGGTCATCCGGATCGAGGACTTTTTCGGTTGTCGAGTACAAGTGCACTAAACCGATACTGCGTTTTGCCAATCGAATCGGCGCGCAGATAACACTTGTCGCATAAATTTTCCCCTCGGCATCGCGCAGTCCCAACGCGCTGTCGTTTTGAACGTCTCTGGCAAGAACCGCCTCGCCATTTCGCAACGCTGTCTCCGCGAGGAATTTGGAAACGCGCTGATACTCAGGCCGTATCTTGCTGTACGTCGCCAGCACCTCAAGGCGCTTCGGATCAACGGTCGTTCTTCTGTTGCGCGGCACCAATAAAACAGCACCCGAATCAGTCCCCGTTTCCTTGATTAGTGTTTCTAGCGCTACGTCGGCGATTTTTTTGAGGCTTCTTACATTGGCCAACTCAAACGCCAAACGACAAATCCTTTTTGCGGCAAGGCCCGCCGGAGGCAAATCAGTCTCGTCCAATTCCTCGTCATTACTGTCGGTCAGAATTTTCGGGCGTTGACGACGATGAGTAATCGTTTGGGGTTCGCTGACTTGATATTTCCCTCCATCTGTTTTGGATTCGTCAGCCTCTTGGGCGGCCTTGTCCAGTGCTTCGTTGAGCATCGCGCCGTTGCGACTCCGCCCCTTGGCGTCGTAAGCATTGGTCAGATTGTCGACGAAACGCAATTCCGTGGAAGCAATATGAACCACATCACCGGGTTCAAGTTTGCGGTCGCCCTGCAGCGTCTCATCGCCGACCAGCGTTCCGTTCCGGCTGCCCAGATCTCTCACCATCCAATTTTCGTCAGTGAAAAAGATCTCGGCGTGCTGTCGACTGGCCTTGTCTTCACGAATGACGATCTTATTGGTGTCAGCCCTGCCAATGGTAACGGTTCTGCCGGGTACTAAACGAAAAACGTCTGACCATTTCTTGCCATCACGAATTACGAGATAGGCGCCATCAGCGGAAATTGAGTCTTTGCCCATAGTTCGTTTTGGTCAGTTCGGCTGGTCCAGTATCCTGCTTTACGTACCAAAACTGTGTTGGGGTTTGGCAGAACACTCAATTTTTTCGTTGTTTTAACGGTTTTTCTTGCCTATATTTCTACTTGCAGTTAGTCTAACACGAAGCGGAATAGGCGGCGTTACCTTTATATATTAACGAATCTGATGCGCTGTATGTC
>CAYTPS010000126.1:0-9348 GCA_964439245.1 uncultured Pirellulaceae bacterium
AGTCAGGCTCTCGCGGGTTCGCAACAGCGTTGATCCAACGAGAGACCTTTCACCGGGTGTTCGTTCGGTGGCAAAATTATTGATTTCAAACTTCAGCCGGTCGAGCCCTACACCGGTAGTGCTGCTGACGGAGATTCGGCGATGGCGGCTGATTTGGTCGAAGTGCCGCAATGGGACGCTCCATTGCCTGATCGATTCTTGCAAATCTGATTTTGTTTCGATCACGAAAACGATCCTGTTATTCTCCTCAAGCCAAGCTAAGTTTTGCTCGAGTAGTTGGCGATCAGTTGCGGAGGGTTCCTTCGGTGCGATACACAGCAATACAAGATCTGCGTTGGCTGTTGATTCCTTCTGAAGCCTTAAAGCAGTTGCCATGATCTCCGACGAGGACTCTTCTAAACCGGCAGTATCGGACACTTCTACCTCGATGCCATCGATTTGCATCTTCGCGGTAACGCGGTCGGTAGTGGTTCCGGGAATGTTGGTGACGATTGATGTTTGTTGACCCGCTAAGGCATTAATCAAACTGCTCTTGCCGGCGTTGGGGAGTCCGGCAAGAGAGACCTTCAGCCTCGATTCTGCGCTGCCGCGGCTGTTGATCTGGCCTGTGACGGTTTGGATTTGGTTCAGCGCTGCCTGAAGGTTGACTACGATTTGATCGTTCGAGATGAATTCAATATCTTCTTCGACAAAGTCTAAGCCGGCTTCCAACTCGGCGAGGACGCTAATCAGTTGTCGCCGCGTTTCTGCTAAGGGACCGGCTAATCCCCCGGAGAGTTGTTCGAGTGCAGTGTCAAGTTGCTTTCGGGAGTCGGAATCAATGACCGCAAGAACGGCCTCGGCTTGCGTGAGATCCATGCGTCCAGAGAGAAACGCTCGCAGAGTAAATTCGCCTGGCAATGCCAGACGAGCTCCGGCTCGGCAAAATCGAGCCAATGCCAGTGACAATAGTGCGGGAGATCCGAAGGTGTGAAATTCAGCGCTGCTTTGTCGTGTGTAACTACGCTCGGTAGGCCAGAACAACATCGTGCCGGGGAGCTCTGTCTTTGGCGATTTGCCAGCGTCTAAGTTGAGCACACCAGTTAGCCGCGTTCGCGCTTTGAGTGCCCTCACGTCTAAGCCTGTGTCGTCAGGACTAAACGACTCCAGTAGAATCTGCGTAACTTCAGGTCCACTAATACGAATCACGCCCCGCGCAGCGCTGCCGCTAGCCGATGCAATGGCGGCAATGGTGTCGTCGGTTGTGAGGTAATCCAAGAGCTTGTCTCAGTATGTGCAGGTTTCAGTAAGAGATATCAACCGATTTGAAAACTGTTTTGAGCACACGAAACCCGAGTCGCTTGTAGAGGCGAAAAGCGCCGGTGTTATGGGAGGTGACCTCAAGAGTGACGAAGCGGACGCCAGCATCTTGAAACCCTTTGAGGCAGTTGTGAACCAACAGCGTTCCCAGTCCTCGTCCACGGTGTGCCTGAGAGATACCAATGTTTTGAATCGTGCCCACATCAGTTTGGGAACGAATTCCCTGTACCGTTCCGCAGTTTTCATATTGGTCGCCTTGCAGCGTTGTCGTACCTAAAGCTTGGTCAGTAGTGTGTCGAATCAACCACGTGGCTTGCGGGATAAAGCCTTGCCTGCAAGAAATCTCTTTCATCAAACGGCGGCATCCATCGCTGTTCCCAAGACAGGGGAATACGCTTGCGTCTAGCTCATTACGGAAGCTCTCGAATTTTACCTCTGCATGATCATCTAGCAGTTGCTCGTGCCACGGCACGAATGTGTATCCTGCGGGAATTTCGTGTGGGGTGAACAAGCCTTCGCGCAAATCGTATTGCATTCGATAGCGATGGAAATAGGTGACCGGCATAGTGAACTATTTGTTTGTAGGTTTCACGCTTGGTTAGCCGACGAGGCAATACTTTGACCGTCCATGTTGTGAGCTGTTACAACATTCATGAGTTTCAACAAAGTATGGCCTTTGATGCGGTGATGTTCAAGATATCGCAGCTCAACCGACTTCCTAAGTGCTGCATTTTCCCTTAAATTATTGACTCAGACCACCACAACCCAACCAGTAATTTATCGGACGTCCATTTCATGGAAATCAACATTTACCAGAACTGTCCCTGCCACACGGACAAGAAGATCAAGTTTTGCTGTGGGAAGTCAGTTGTGGCAGACTTGGATGACGTGCTTGCCAAACATGCAGCCGGCCAGACATCTACAGCACTTGGTTTGCTAGAGCGTGCGATCAAGAAGTCGGGCCCGAAAGATTGCTTGGTCACGATTCAGTCAAAGTTGTTGATGGAATCGGGCGACCTTGAAAAAGCTAAAGAGGTGAATGAACAGTTTGTTGCAAAGAACCCAGAACATTCGACTGGCCATTTGCATCGAATGATGATCTTTTCGGCGGAGCAAGACACGGATCGCGCTGTCGAATCGCTTCAAGATCTTATGGACTCGATTACCGGGAATTCGATTCCGGTAAGTCTAGCACCTCCCATTCGGGTCGTCGGTGTCCAGTTGTTGGCGCAGAGGAATTTTCTCGCCGCGCGGGCCCATTTGAAGTTGTCGGCGATGCTTAAGCCGGATCAAGAGACCAGTCGGCTGATCGAACTGTCTTATCGAGAGACGGGCAACGTTGTTGAGAAGACTGACCTTTTGCTGGACACTCCTCCTGAGGGGGCCGCTTGGGAAAAGAAAGTGACGAATGTCTTGCGGGCGATCAAGCGCGGGCAGTTTCGTAGGGGACTGCGAATGCTACGCAAGGCCAACGCCGATTTTCCTGGAGTGCATTCGATCGAGCGCGGCATTGCAATGCTGAACGTTGTTTTAAACCGAAAGGCTGAGGCGTGTGAGCAGCTAGGCGCGGTGGCAGGTAACGAAGGCTTTGAGACTTGGCAGCGTGTCGAGGCTCAGTGTCTCAAGAACTTGTTGAATGAAGATAAAGAATTGACGCTGGACGTGAATCGGTACTCTTTCGAAGTCGATGACTTTGCAAAACTGTCCGAGATCGCATCCTCGAGTAAGCAATTGGAGCCGATGCCAAGCGTGCTGGATCACGATCCGTTTGGCGAGGGTCCTGCTCCTAGAGCTGGCTACTTGGTTTTGGACAAGGACAAGATCTCCGAGGACAGCGAAGGTTTGGATGAACTAGACCTGGTTGACGTTCCGATGGTGCGCGGAGAGTTGCTGCTTTATGGAAAGCAGACGGATCGGTCGGCGCGGATAGAATTTGTCAAACCAGAAGACGTCGTTTGCGAGCAGAGCCTACAGATTGTTCGTGAGATCTTTACTGACGTAATCAAAGGAGAGCCAGAAGTTAAACGCATTGATGCCGTGGTGCAGCTGGATCATGAGACGAATTTTGACTGGCGTTTGCCAGTGACTGTGCCGCGGGCGACGGTTGAGCGATTGGTCAAAGAGCAGTTTCGCAAGACTCTGACTGAAAAATTGGTAGGGCTCAAGACACCTATGCTCGACGGTATGTCGTTAACCGAGGCCGCGAGTGAGCCAGAGAAGATTACTGCTGTCCAAGCGTTTATTTTGTTTTTGAAACAGATGAACGGCGGCGAACGCTTCCCTGCCGGCTTAATTGATGAATTGGTCGAAGAACTCTCAATCAAGGAGTTGCCTCCGGTGGTCCTTGACGGAGTAACGCTCGATGATATTTCACCTGCGATTCATGCATCAATTGACATCGGGAAACTTTCAGACGATGAATTGGTTGGCTTGCATCACTATTCCTTTCGGATAGGCAACCTTGCGGTCGTCGCAAAAACCAATCCAGAACTCCTCAATCGTCCGTCGACCCATCAAATGATTTCCAAACGAGTGCTGTTGACGACTCAGGCTCAGATGGAGCCCGATAGCGAGAAAGGCCTTGAGTTGCTGGCACAGATGCGTGCTGACGCCAAAAGCGCCGGCGAGCCTTTGGGGCATCTGTTGGTTGATGAATTTGAGTACCGATTGGCTCGCAACTTGGTCGGCAAAAAGATGAAAGATCTGGTCCGCGCTATCGAGGCCCGCCATATCGAGGAACCGGGCGTGGAATCCCGTTTGACGATGGTGTTAGAGCGATATGGTTTACTGGATCCGGCGATGTTGGCCGGTGGACCTGAGGGTACGTCTTCGCCTTTGGACAGTGTGCCCGCATCAGCATGGCAAGCTAAGCCGACTGCGTCCGCAGTGGCTAGTGGTGATGAAGAGAGTAAACTCTGGCTGCCCGAGTAGGAGCTGCTTAAGTGGCGAAATATATCGTTCGATACGGCACGATGCGCAGCCTCGGGGTAATGTCCGCGCGTACTGACAACTACCGAAGAGGAATGGAAGTTGTCATCCGCAGCGAACGCGGGGTCGAAGTCGGACAAGTACTGTGCGAATCTACCGAGGACGAGCTTTCTCACCTCGACCAGCCCCCTTCCGGCACCATTGTTCGCGCCGTTGGGGATGAAGACGCCGTTGCGATCGATAAGATCGAATCGACACGTCTCAAAGAAATCTTTGCCTGTCAAAAACACGTCGATTCTTTGGGACTCGATATGAAGCTCATCGAAGTGGAGCGATTGCTGGGCGGGCAGAGAATGGTGGTTTACTTTGTGTCAGAAGACCGAGTCGATTTTCGAGAGCTAGTCAAATTGCTGGCCGCCGAATTCCAAACCCGTATTGAAATGAAGCAAGTTGGCGTGCGCGACGAAGCCAAGATTCTGGCAGATTACGGCGATTGTGGAAAACCCGTTTGTTGCAACAATCACCTGGTCAAGATGCCGCCGGTGTCTATGAAGATGGCCAAGTTACAAAAGGCGACGCTGGACCCGACGAAAATTTCCGGGCGGTGTGGGCGATTGAAATGTTGTTTGCGGTACGAGTTTGACACCTACGAAGAAATTAAAAAGCAGCTACCACCGATCGGATCGATGGTCGTGACTCGTGAAGGTAAAGGAAAGGTTCTTAACCATCAAATTTTGGCTGAGCAGTTGCTGATCGAAACCGAAGGGCATCGCCGGATGGTAATCGACGCCAGCGAAGTTCTCTCTGTCATCAAAAAGTCGCGGCAACAGAATTCGGAGGCGGATAATTTCGAAGACGGTGTTTCATCTGATAGTTCAAGCAGAAAGTCTTCCCCATCGGCAGGCGATACAGTGGCCGAGAGCAAAGGAGGACTTGGGCTTTCAGGGGCTGTGAAAAAGAAAAGGGGGAACCCTGCGGGACGAAAGCAAAATCGAAACAAATCAGGGGCGGAATCAGATCGTAAACGTCCTCCACGTGGAAGTCGGCCGCCAAGTGACGTTTCGACGAAGGAGAGCGGATTTTCGGAAGTTGCCCAAAGCAAGAAATCTGAAGTGTCGAACTCAGAAAAATCAAAACGTTCACGCAAACGTCGGCGCTCGAGAAGGCGTCCCAAGGACAAATAAGGTAAATCAATGGCAGCGGTTTAAGCCTCTGTTGTTGTTTAATTGCTGGTTTGGCTGGAACGCGCGATTGTAGCGAATTGCGTTATTTCTAAGCCTGAATTACCCGAATAGCGGTCAAATCTAGGGTAGTTACTGCGACAGCGGAAAGTCTTTTCTGTCGGTTGGATGTGAAGACAGCGGGCAGACACCGACGATACTGATTTCATTAGAAACGCGGAGTTTGGATAAGCGTAATTTTTACTCGGTTCCCGTTTCCACGCTGTGGACCTTTGAGTAGAATGAAGCGGTTACGACAGAAATCTCACCTTGGTAGTTCTTATGCCTGAAGTCAACTTCCTGCTGCTAGAGGCAATCGCGCAAGACAATCGCTACCCGATGGACGCCTATCAGTTTGTTCGTGAGGCAGTAGCGTATGCCGATGACAACGAAGAACTCGGAGAGTATCACTACGAACTGGCTCCGTCTGAGGATTCGAGAACCGCATCGCAGGAACGTCACTTGACGGGTCAGCAGCTGTGTGAGGCTATTCGACTGTACGCGATCAACCAGTTTGGGTACATGGCGCGGGTTGTCCTCAAAAATTGGGGTATCACTGAAACTTCTGCATTTGGCGACATCGTCTACAACATGATCGATGTAGGCATAATGAAAAAGTCGCCGATGGATCAACGCAATCACTTCGATAGCGTGTATTCATTTGATGTATTCGACATTGGATTCGAAATCTGCAACACGGCCGCTGCCAAACGGGTCTAATCCAAAATTGGGTAGGCTTCGTGAAAATCGATCGCTTGCCATTTCCTCATCGAGGAAACCGACATTTCTCTACCGTCCCATGCAGGTTCCAAGGTCTTCTGCTGTCTGAATCATGTCGCAGTCGACCGGCACTAGTTTCATGTTGCGTGTGGCTTCCTCTAACGGAACGTAGTGGATTTTCGGTGGGTTGAGTCCGACCATGACGCCTTTCTTGCCCGCCTCAAGCGCTCTCACCGCGGCGGTCCCAAATCGCAAGGCTAGCAGTCGATCACGGCTTGATGGAGAACCACCGCGCAGTAGATGCCCTAGCACCACGGTTCGAATCTGGTTGGGTACCAATGGGCGTAGATTTTCCGCAACCCACTCCCCTAACCCACCCAAGTTAGCGATACCGCCGGTAGTCTTGTAAGATGCCTCGCCGCCGATTGGAATGGCACCCTCGGCGACGGAGATGATCGAAAAATTGCGGTTGGTCGCATTCCGCTGGTTTACTTTTTCCGCCACTTTTACGAGGTCGAACGGAATTTCAGGGATCAAAATGGCGTCGGCAGATCCGGCCAGACCTGCCTCTAGTGCGATCCAGCCTGCATGACGGCCCATGACTTCGACGATCATCACGCGGTTGTGGCTAGCACCGGTGGTGTGTAACCGATCAATCGCCTCGGTGGCAAAACTGACGGCCGTATCGAACCCAAAAGTCGCAATTGTGCCGTCCAGATCATTGTCAATGGTTTTGGGGACCCCCACCACCGTAATGCCCAACTCAGCGACTTGGCAGGCGATCTCCATCGTCCCGTCCCCGCCGATCGCGACTAGGGCGTCAATTTCCAAATCCTGAAATCCCTTCAACAAACGATCTGAGATATTCTGAGTCTCAAACGTCCCATCAGGTAGTTCAACTCGATACGAGAATGGGTTACCGCGGTTGGTGGTTCCAAGGATTGTTCCTCCAAGGTGCCCGATACCACGCACACGACTGGGCGTCAGGGCAATCGTCCCTCCCTCTTCGAACTCGTCAGCGTGCAGGATTCCATCGAAACCATGCCGAATACCGACGCATTCCCAGCCTCTTCGACAGGCAGCCAGTGTTACCGCGCGAATGACACCGTTAAGCCCAGGGGCGTCTCCGCCGCCAGTTGTGATTGCAATTTTCTTGATGCTCATGCTGATAGGGTCTTTCTGTCATGGCTTCGTGATTGTGGCTGAAGGAGGGGATCGTCCTTTGGAAGATCAGGGCATCAGCGTTTTCGGGCCTGCTGTCTGAATGCTGACTGCAAGCAAATGTCTGCCGACTCGGTAGATCCGAAAATTTTGGGAAAACGGGAATTATGGAAATCTTCCTTAAATTCGTCATAGCTTAAAGGGCGATGTTGGGTGTGTGGTGCTATGGCGCGAGTCATTGCCCATTTTCCCGATGCCTGTTGTCAGGCTTTGGAATCAAGCCAAGGGGGTAACATGTCAAACATGGCAAGCAAACTGAATCATACCAAAGACCCATCTATGGGGCGACTGTTCTCTTGTGACAGGCTCCTTCAAAAGTCTATTCTCACCCTGTTTGCGGCGATCTTGGTTATCCCAGCGTCCGGATGTGCCAGCGGCATACGCATACCACGTCTTGGGTTTGGCGATGCTTTGTTGGAAAAGTATCGAGATAACGTATGGGCTAAACGGGCTTACAACTTACGCTACGCGAATTGCGATATTTCGTATCCTGAACACTTCCAGAATGGTTTTATTGCCGGATATTGTCAGAAGTGCAATGGTGGCGACGGCTATGTGCCACCACTACCTCCAGATGAGTATCGCGGCTACGAATTTCAGTCAGCCGATGGAGCTCAATGCGTTAAGGCTTGGTTTGATGGATTTCCCGCGGGTGTAGCTGCGGCGAAAAAAGACCGCGCCGGTGATTTTCATGACATTTACACGTCGAAGATGGTGAACTCTGCCCTCGTCCAAGACTCGGCGAAACATGTCCTACCCGACGATGTTCCTGTCCTCAAGGGAAGCGTAGCAAAAGCAGAGATGCAGGCAGCCTCGCAGCTACAGGCAACACCATCTTCCACCTACCGAGAGGCAATGACGGCTCCGTACGTTGCTCCTCCGAAGACGTCCAGTAATCCAATCTTAAATCCTAACTCGATCACAGCGCGTGATCTGACACCGGCTCCTAAAATCAATAAATCCGGACCGGCAGCGATGAAGCGTGCTTCCTCCAGATTTGCTATCGATCCTGCGGTCGCCGTAAATGGGCCAATTGTTCCCAGCGATTCGAAGTTGGCGAAGCCGGCCGATCAAGGAAATCTCCCGCCAATCGTCACAAAGACAGCCAGTCTTCCTGACTTTAAAGGGGAAGTCAACAACGCACGTGCAAATGTTGCGAGACGATCTAGTGGAGATCAAACGCCACTGCCAATGTCGATTGGAAAGCCATCTTGGGAGTCAAAATCTCCAACGATTCGACGATAGAAGAAATACACAGTTAAGACATAAACAAAACAAGTTGCGGCTCAGGTCAAGCAATAGGGGACAACGAAGTGTTTATCAATCACAAAGAAAAAATCTCAGCCTCGTGGTCTTCATGGACACGGATGTTCATAGTGGCCTCGACGCTGATGACGTTGTCTCTGACGGGCTGTACTGCTCTGTTCTCGCCAATTGACTCCATTCCGGCTGAGCGTGTGCCGGCACAGTTTCTCGCAGAGCCACAAGCGAACAAGGTTCCGATTGATGCAGCGCGCCTGCGTCAGCCTAAGCCTGAGTTCTATACTTTGGACTCCGAAGATGTGCTGGGTATTTTTATCGAGGGTGTGTTGGGTAATCTCGACGAGGCGCCTCCGGTACAAATTCCACAGCCCAACAGCGATCTACCACCAGCAATTGGTTTTCCGGTACCTATTCGTGATGACGGAACCATTTCGTTACCACTTGTTCAACCGATTCCTGTTCGTGGCCTCACGATTCAGCAAGCCGAAGCGTTAATTTCAAGAGCCTATCTGGATGGTGCCAAACCATTTCTGACGAAAGAAAACCGAATTATCGTGACACTCTTCCGAGAACGGACACATCGTGTGTTCGTCATCCGGCAAGACAACTCGTTTGCTGGTCGCGCCGGCCAATTTCAAGGACTTGCTCAGAGAACTGGTGTGACCGATCGAAACGATCAGAGTTCTCGTGGATTTGT
>CAYTPS010000126.1:9369-12011 GCA_964439245.1 uncultured Pirellulaceae bacterium
AAACGATGTGCTCAATGCGTTGTCAGCAACCGGTGGTCTACCCGGTGTCAACGCGAAAGCCGAGATTCGGATTCTTCGAGGCGATCGGTTGGATATCGCAAAACGAGATGCCCAACTGGCGGAGTTCTATCGTTCTAATTCTCCTGACAAGTTCCCCTACGGCATCCTGCCAACAGTTCCCGATGCGACTAACTCGATTACTATTCCAATGCGGTTAGGACCGGGCGAGGTGCCGACCTTTCGGCCAGAAGACATAATTCTGAAGGACGGCGACATCGTATATGTCGATTCGCGTGAAACAGATGTCTACTACACGCAAGGTTTGCTGCGTGGTGGCGAATTTCCTCTGCCTCGTGACTATGACCTAGATGTTTTGGCGGCCGTGTCGCTCGCAGGGTCAAGTGTTGGAGCAACTCAGCAAACAGGTTTACTTGGTGGATCGGTCAATCGAGCTCAGCCAACTGAGTTGATCGTATTGCGACGTTTACCGGGGGATCGTCAGCTAAACATTCGAGTTGATCTCAACGAGGCCATCAATGATCCGCGACAACGGATCTTGGTTAAGGCCGGCGATACTCTTACCCTCAGGTTCAAGCCTCAAGAAGAGTTGATCAACTTCGCGACAGCGACCTTCTTTACCTTCGGGGTAAACCGAATCTTCCGATAGATGCCAATGGCTTAGTTGGAGCAGCAAAAAAAAGGATGAGACACCAGTCTCATCCCTTTTTGTTGTTTGAACATTCAATAACGTGGTCGCTTGGTTACTAACGTGCTCTACTAAGTAGCTCCGTTGTTGCGCTTCTGAGCCGCGATGATGCGGTTGACTGCATCCAAAATGGCTTTAATTGACGCTTCGATACAGTCCATTGAAACGGCGCGACCACGATACGTTTCTCCATCGTGATCCACGCGGATGTTGATCTCGCCATTCGCATCACGTCCCAAGCTTGAACTCTGTACGCGATAACTCTTGCATGTTAGGTCGACACCTGTGATCTTCTTGACCGCAAGGAACGCCGCGTCAACAGGCCCGCTTCCGTCTGCGAGTTCCGCAGTCTCTTCCTTATCGCCTTTTTTCAAAGTCAATGAGATCTTTGGAGGCTGTCCGTATTTGAGATCTACGTTGAACGAAACCAAGCTCCATTCTTGTTCGACTTGACCGAGAATCTTGTTCTCAACTAGCGCGACGATATCGCCATCAAAAATTTCCTTCTTTCTGTCCGCCAGCGATTTGAAATCTTCGAAGACCTCTTGTAACTGCTCACCAGTCAAATTGAAGCCCAGTGTTTTGGCACGATCTGCTAAAGCTGCTCTGCCACTGTGCTTCCCCATTACTAGATCGGTAGAGGCGAATCCAACATCTGAAGGCAGCATGATCTCATAGGTCGTACGCTCTTTCAAAATGCCGTCTTGGTGAATGCCAGCCTCGTGTGCGAAGGCATTGCGACCGACGATCGCTTTGTTACGCTGCACCTCTAGGCCTGTAACGAACGAAACCAAACGACTTGTGGGGACAAGACGAGTTGAATTGATCTTCGTGTCAAAATTGTAATGGTCCCCGCGCGTACGCATGGCCATGACGACTTCTTCCAAAGAACAGTTACCAGCACGTTCGCCAATACCGTTAATCGTACATTCAATCTGACCCGCTCCTGCTTCGACGGCAGCAAGGCTGTTAGCGACTGCCATGCCAAGGTCATCGTGGCAGTGAACGCTAATAACGGCTTGATCGATATTAGGAACTCGGTTCATTAGCGAGCCAATCACATGGCTCATCTGAGCTGGTGTTGCAAAACCGACGGTGTCTGGAATGTTGACGGTTGTCGCGCCTGCAGCGATAACTGCTTCTACCACTCGGCAAAGAAAGTCCACTTCTGTTCGTGCGGCGTCTTCAGGGGAGAATTCGATGTTGTCGCAGTATCCCTTGGCTCGTTTGACGCCGGTCACCGCCCGGGAAAGGATCTCATCGGGAGTCATCTTCAGCTTGAATTCTCGGTGGATCGCACTTGTCGCGAGAAAAACATGAATGCGTGGGTCCGCTGAATGCTTGAGCGCTTCCCAAGCCCGGTCAATGTCTTTGTCGTTGGATCTAGCTAGTCCGCAGATCTCTGGACCACGGTAGGTAGACGCAATTTCTCTGACGGCCTCAAAGTCACCCTCTGAAGCGATTGGAAAACCTGCCTCGATGACGTCCACTCCCAGATTCACCAGTGCCTGTGCAATCTCCATTTTCTCTTGCAAATTCATGCTTGCACCAGGCGATTGTTCGCCGTCCCGGAGGGTGGTGTCGAAAATTTTGATCTGTCGCTTGTCGCTCATTGCTCTTCTGACGGAATTAGGTTTGGTTAATGGAACTGATAATCTAGCTGAAGACCGGAATCTTGAAAACGAGAAACTTGATTTGATTGCCGGACAGAGCAGATAGCATTTAGGTTCACCTAGCCATCTATCTTGTAGATTCGATCCTGTTGCGGCGATATAGCGCTCCGTTTCGGGACTTTAAGCCTGGGATCAGTTCAAAGGACACTGGTTTTTGGTTATATTCCTTATGGAAAGACGGCACATGTTTACGACAGCCTTTTTTTCTATGCCCCCTTCGTCTAGCGGCCCAGGACAGCGGACTTTCCGTCCGAAGACAGAGG
>CAYTPS010000127.1:0-9159 GCA_964439245.1 uncultured Pirellulaceae bacterium
GATGAACAGGGGACTTACACCCCCAAGAAAATAAACATGCCCGGCACACCAAAAACAAAAAACCAAGCCTTTGGGGGCTTGGTTTTTGCTTTCTATACTTGGTTGACGAATCCGGAATCAAGCTCCGAACCATTTGTCAAACAGACTAACCACCCTGCAAGATAGAGATGAAGGCTGCAATGTCTGCAAAGTCGACCGCTCCACTGCAATCACAATCAGCCTCGGCTTGGAAAGCACCTGCCTGCAGAACAGCAATAAACGCGGGGATATCTGCGAATTCGATAACGGTGTTCATGTCAACGTCCCCCTTCAAGGTAGTGCCTCCTGAATCCGTCACATCACGCAACTAAATGGCGTTGATCTGTGAAAGACCAACAGCTTGCTGAAAGTTTGCAGGGTCGGAATTGGTACCAAAAACGTTAAAGGTCAATGAAGTCGCGGTGGCGGTAAAGGTGCCGGTGATCGAGTCCCCCGCTTCTGTCTCGGGAAAGACGGGTGGATCCTGGACATTGTTGCAAGTGACCGGGCCCACCGTGCTAGTATTGGGGCCATTATTCAAGTTTGAGATACCAACAGGGGCAGTAGAACCACTTCCATCACCAAATCCTGCACGAAAGAGGAATGATCGAGTGTTACGCGCGTCATTGGTAAAAACTAGGATTCGATAGTCATTACCGACTACCAAACCGTCCAACGTGACACTGTTCACTTCGAAAACCGCCCCACGGATCAGATGAAAGATATCTCCATCGCTGGTGAACTCCCCGTCGCCAAAAGCGTTCGCATGATTAGAGCCGCCGTTGATAGTGATGGAGTGGCTACCCACGCCAACTAAGGGCGTATCAGCTTGGCTGCCTGTGAACGCGACTCCGTTGACTGTAACATTTTGATTTCCCGAAGTGTCAGCCGTCGCGTTGAGGGCAACCAAAACATCTCCCGTCGTATCAACGAACGATTGATCTGTCGCCCCCTGATACATCTGGACGGAAGTTTCCCAGGTAATCTGTGCACAGGCAGTGTTGACCAATCCTAGTAAACCCGTGGCTGCGAAGGCAGAAAATTTTAAAACCTGTCTCACATTGTTCTCGCTAAAAAGTGACAGTCAGAAATTGAACCTACTTCGGTCTCCACGAAACCTCGCACTTACATTCGACAAACCAAAACCAAGGCTCCTAATTCTGTTTATCTTTGCTTCAAAACCCAACTCACATTAGATGATGCTAATGGGAGAGAAAGATAGAATTGAAAGACTCAGTGAAGGTTCCCTCGCGAGGTAATCGTGAGTTCCGCTGGTTGCTATACTAATGGTTGGCACAAGTCCCTTCTACTGTTTTACTGTTTTCTCAAGAAAATTAAACTTGAGCGTAACTGGAAGGCGCTTTCAAAAGACCCGCCGCGAGGGTTGGCATCGGTTTCAAGCTTCAAACTGGTGTACCTTCTCGGTCTACCGCCTGAGTTAACGGTATTTAAGAATTGGCAACCTCGATGAACCAACATTTAACAGATCAGGCAGAGGCAACGCCGACCTCATCAGGTTGGTGGAAATTGCTAATTTTGTTTTTGGTAGCGATCGTTGCCGCCACTGTGTACTGGCAGTTCGGATCCTATCTATCACTCGAAAGGTTAGCTCAACAAGAAACGGCGCTGAGAAATTTTCAAGCTCAACATACCCTACTTGTTTTCGCTATCGCGTTTCTGATCTATGTGATCATCACAGGCATGTCATTGCCCGGCGCAACTGGTTTGACTCTGGTCTACGCTTGGTACTTTGGATTTCTTAGAACACTTGTCCTAGTCAGCTTTGCCTCAACACTTGGCGCAACGATCGCATTCCTGCTAAGCCGCTACCTGTTTCGCGATGCGATCATGCGTCGTTTTGGCAACCGACTGACAAAGTTCAACGAATCCCTTAAGCGCGAAGGGGCTTTCTATCTGTTTACCTTGAGGTTGATCCCTGCTGTACCTTTCTTCGTCATCAACGCGGTGATGGGTTTGACTCCCTTGAAGACATGGACGTTCTGGTGGGTAAGCCAAATTGGAATGCTTGCCGGAACGGCAGTGTTTGTTTACGCCGGCTCTAGTGTCCCGAGCCTCGCGACATTGGCAGAAAAGGGCGTCAACGCAGCATTCTCGCCAACGCAACTGACGCAGATTTTTGCGGCATTTACACTGATTGGTGTCTTGCCGATCGTCGCGCGTTGGGGCATTAAATTTTGGAAAAAGAGAGCGATACGACAATCGGTCGCCTAACCATGATTGCTGTGAGGGGGGCAACCTGTGGGGCGGAACAAAAGTAACAGTTTCAAATTTGAAATGTGAGAAAATGCAGTTTCGACAAGGCTTTCTATCGATGGAAGCTCTGATTTCCGTAAGATATGTTGGGTTCCTAAGTAGCTAAAAACGTAATCGACATATCGCGGGCTGGTGTGGCCATTGAGCAATTCAAAAAAGACCCGATTCGACATTGCCGGTCTATCAATACTTCTTTCGTGCGTATTGTTTTGTGCAGTCGGACTCTCGCGGTTTCAGTCGAACACCGAAGATGTTGTTCAATGGCTGCCTGACAACTCTCCTCCGCGCCTTTTATACAACAAGTTTGTGGAAAAGTTTGGCTCGGACGATTTCTTAGTCGTTACATGGCAGGACTGCAGCGTCAGCGATCCACGACTAAAGCACTTCTGCAATCGGGTTACTGACCAAGACTCCGACAAGCTGATTCAATCAATTGTCAGTGGCGCCGACATTATCGCGCGGCTAGACACAGACGTTGGCCTTTCAAAGAAGACTATCCTCAATCGGTTTAGGGGGATCTTTTTTGGCATCGATGATCTTTCTCAGACTCTTGCAATTATCGAACTGACCAAAAAGGGGACTGCCAACCGCAGGGAGTCCCTTCGGCAGATTGAAGTTGCGGTTGAAGACACGCCGGATCTCGATCTGCATCAAATTACATTTGGTGGCTACCCGTTCGTCGGAATAAATGTCGACAAGCAGCTAAAAAACTCAATTCTTTACTTCTTGCTACCGTCCATATTTTGCGCGTCGGTCACTTCGTTTTTGTGTCTTCGAAACATTGCCTTATCATCTATCGTTTTCTTTTCGGCAACCTGTGCGACCTTCTGCAGCATTGCAATCGTACCCATGTTGGGCGTCAAGTTCGGCGGGCTAATGTCCATTATCCCTGCGCTGGTATACATACTGACGACCTCCGGAAGTATCCACCTGATTCACTACAGCTTGGAGGCGATTGGAAATCCGAAAAAGCTGATTGCCATTGGATGGAGGCCCTGTTGCATCTCTGCTTTGACAACAGCAATCGGGATGTTATCTCTAGGGCGAAGTAGTTTTCCGGCAATACGATGCTTCGGTTTCTTCTGCGCAACGGGAGCCGGTTTTGCGCTAATTTTTCAATTGGTGGTCGTGCCCTGGCTGCTACATCGGTTTGGAGAATCAGGCCAGCGTGATTTGGCGGCTCGAGCCACCAATCATCTTTTCTGGGAGCGATTGGGGTTAAAGATTCAACGATTTCGATTGACTTTTGCCTTCATTGGAATCGCCTTGATCGTGTTTTCAGCCATCGGCTTGTCTCGATTGAGCGCGCAGGTTCAGGTTGAAAAACTATTTGGCCCGAAGTCAGCACTCATCCAGTCACTAACCAAGCTCGAGCAGCGCATGGGCCCAATTGACCAATCGGAACTGTTAGTCGAGTTTGAGAATGTGAGCGCCGATCATTTTCACGTTCGGTCCCAATTGATCTATAGACTTCAGCGTTATTTGTCGTCCCTAGAAGAGGTTGAAACAATCCACTCGTTGCAAAATTACCTGCCGCGTCAGCCATCGATTAAGCGAGTAAGCTCATTCTTCCAGAAGCGAATTTACCAGCAACAACTGGATGAGCAACGCGACTTATTGGCAAAAACTCAATACTTGGACGTCGGTTCAGATTGCGAAACATGGCGAATCAGCTTGCGATTTCCATTCACGCAAGAAACCGATTTTGGAGCAATGCAGCACCTTGTCACCAACACGGCCGCCCAAGCGCTGGAAAGGCTTTTTCAAGAAGATGAGTTCGTGTCGATTACCTCTCCAGTTCGGCTATCTTACACCGGAAAGACTCATCTATTTCATAGTGCTCAACTAACGCTACTGGCCGACTTTTACCGGAACTTCTTATTGGCTTTCGCGATCATCACCCCCGTTTTGATCGTAGTTTTGCGGTCGTTTTGGCTGGGCCTTATTGCGATGATTCCCAACCTCTTTCCGATTGTCGTTTTCTTTGGGAGCTTAGGATGGTTCAATTGTCCGGTCGATTTGGCGATCGCAATGACGGCATGTGTTGCACTGGGAATCGCAGTAGACGACACAACCCACTTTTTGATTCGGTTTCGGGAATTTGGCGGCACGGGATCCAACGTGCTGCCGCCGATTCAAAAAGCCATATCCCAGTGCGGTGCGGCAATGTCGCACACAACAGCGATCGGAAGTGCAGGTCTGCTTGTTTATGCAGTTAGTGAAATGGTAGTGGTCAAGAACTTTTCTTTAGCGATTACTGGCATGTTGGTGTTGGCTTTGGTGGCAGACATCTTTGTTCTGCCAGCATTGCTGTTGCTGCAGACGAATTCAAAAGAGAAAGAGACGACTACTTGAGATTTCTAAATTGTTCGATTTAAGACTTTCCGAGCAATAAGCCTATCCTCAACAGTGAGCACGGGTTAGCAATAGTTGCTTGAGCAGCAGTGGTTCCCTACGCCCAATTCGAATGTATAGTCAGTTTGCTCCACGCTGGCACTTTCTCAAGAAAACTGGTGTTTTACTTACAGCAGCGAGAACTTACATTCACGGTTCATCTTTGAGTAAGACTTGACCGCAATGTGGCTGACCGCAACGTACGTCAAGTTAGCAATTGAATTGGGTAACTGACGTGAAGCTTTTCCTTGAACTACGGCTTGTGGCTACAAGCTTTTTGGTATTCTGCTCGATCACAATGTCTGCTTTTGTTCAGCCGGCCGTTATGGCGGACATGATTTGCTCAGTCGAGACAGTGACCGGCTTCGCCAACGATGCCGGAGGATTCGGCACCAACGACAACCCTCCTGCAGCGTTCACGATTCAGTTAACTGGCTTGGGAACCGATGCGTTTGCGGACGGGTTTCTTGAATTGACAACGTTTGGCGACTTTTCCAATGCAGCTGAATACATCGACATCTCAATCGAAGGCGTATCTCTCGGACGTTTGTGGGACAACGACACTTCAAATGACAACTTCGCCGGCAACAACCAGGACGATGATCGCGGCCAAGAGTACGGGCAAGCCTTCAACGGACAACTCGGGAACGAAAGCGCGTTGGCGAACTTAACCGAGAGCCAGCTAGACACGTTTCTCGCCGATGGAGTTCTGAATATCAGTTTCGACGCGTTCGGTGACGAGGTTAACAACTTGCAGGACGCTCCTGATCCAGATGAGTTTATCACGGCCAAGGTAACGATCGTTCCAGAGCCGAGTAATTGGTTGATCGCATTTCTGATAGGCATCGTCGGCACCGCGCGAAGAAGAAGCGCCCTTCTATAGTCCAGATTCTGCGTCTGTACCTGTTAAGCGGATCGCGACGCGTTTCTTCAGGGCAATTCATTGCCCTTCCAATGCCTAAAACATGCAGCAACTTGCGCGGTTTGTTTGCAAGTCATGTTTGCATGTCGCGCATCAACATAAGCTTAAGAATATCTTCATCAGCTTTTTGCCGTTAAATGTCTGCTGGGGAAAGATCCCTCCGCTTACCCAACGCGCATTATCAAAATGAAATCGGCACACTGTTTGCAATTTGCTTTCGCACCGCTGATTGGCCACAAACGAATTTCCATTCGAACAATCAGACAGAAATAAGAAAACAATGACCAAACAAATTTACGCTGCCGGTGCGCTGTTAGCGACCCTTTTCGTTTCTACATTCCTCATCGGTTGCGGAGGCCCCGCTGACGGCGAGCAAACATCTGTTTCTGCTGCCGTTCCGGCCGCAGGGGGAATCTCGCCTCAGAAATTTGCCGACGCAGTTCACGCCGTCATGATGGCCGATCGTACTGTGTACGCCAAAAAAGTCGTAACTCGGTTGAAAGCGCAAAAAGCATCCGTAACGCCCAGCGAATACTGGGAAGACGAAGAGCACACCATTCCGCTACCCGCCCAAATGTTCCGCATGGGCTCGGAACTGGTGGACGAAAACCCCAAAGCGGGATTCACGTATTCGTTGAAATCCAAGTGGCCTCTAAACTCCCAAAACAAAGCGAAAACCCCAGTCGAAATTGAGGGCTTGGACTACGTTGCTGAAAACAAGGGTGAGAATTTTTATGGTGAAGAAGAGATCGCCGGAAAGAAGTTTTACACTGCGGTATACGCTGATAGCGCTGTCGCCAAAGCCTGCTGGGAATGTCACAACGAACACGGCAATCGAGGTGATGACTACCCAGAATTCAAGGAGGGAGACGTCATGGGCGGAGTCGTCATTCGCGTTCCAATGGACTGATTTCGTGTTTCCGCCACGCTCCATTTCCTACCAAGATCCTACAGGTGTATAACCCATGACCCCCGAACAGAAAGAGTTAGTCCAATCGAACTGGACAGATGTTGAACCAATCTCAGAAACCGCCGCAGAGTTGTTTTATGGCAGGCTGTTTGAACTTGATCCAGCCCTGAAACCCCTTTTCAAAGGGGACATGAAAGAACAAGGCAAAAAGCTCATGCAGATGATCGGTGTTGCCGTTAAAGGTCTCGACAACCTAGGAGAATTGACGCCCGCTGTAGCCGCATTGGGTAAACGCCACGTTGGTTATGGCGTCAAGGACAGTCATTACGCAACCGTCGGAGAAGCACTTCTTTGGACTTTGGGAAAAGGTCTCGGAGAAAAATTCACCGAGGACGCAAAAGAAGCTTGGACAGTCACCTACACGACTTTGGCAACCGTGATGCAACAAGCGGCCGCTGAAGAGTCGGGTACCGCCTGATGTTTTCTCGGGTCGGCAAGCAAGGAGATTCCTTGCTTGAACAGGGTGCTGATGGTGAATCTCGTACTTTGGTAATCGTAGGCAACGGCATGGTAGGACATGCCCTCTGTGCCAAACTGGTTGAACAAAGCGCCCACGAAAAACTTAAGATTGTCGTATTTGGTGATGAGCACCGGGTTGCTTACGACCGAGTGCATCTGAGCCAGTTCTTTGACGGCAAGACTGCTCAATCTTTGGAGCTAAAACCACCGAATTGGTATGCCGACCATGGGATTGAACTGCGTATCGGCCAGCGTGTAACGCGAATTGATCGGAAACGCAAACGCGTCTTCAGCGGCCAAGACGAATCGATATGTTACGACCGTTTGGTGCTGGCGACAGGATCGCGCCCGTTTGTCCCTCCGGTGGAAGGAGTCGATTCTGACGGCGTTTTTGTCTATCGAACAATCGAAGATCTCGAAGCCATTAAAGCTTGGAGTGGCCGGGTAGATTCCGCTGCGGTCCTTGGCGGAGGACTGCTGGGGCTAGAGGCCGCCAAGGCGTTAGTAAACTTAAACCTCGAAACCCACATTGTTGAAATGGCCCCCGCATTAATGCCACGGCAATTGGATTCTAGCGGCGCTGCGGTGCTTCAAAAAAAGATCGAGGCGATGGGTATTGGCGTCCATACGTTGAAGAGGACTGGCGAGATTGCCACGGAGGGCGCTCGTCTGAAACTTCGTTTTGGTAGCGACGATGAATTGAGCGTGGGGATGGTGGTGATATCTGCCGGTATTCGCCCCTGTGATGAATTGGCCGAGCAATCCGGACTGGCTCTTGGCAGACGCGGTGGAATCAAGGTCGATGATGAACTGAGGACCTCGGATGAAAACATCTTCGCCATCGGTGAGTGTGCTTCTCATAACGACGTGATCTATGGACTTGTTGGCCCAGGCTATCAGATGGCAGACGTATTGGCGGGGAATATAGGCGGTCAGCGGGAGCGGTTCACCGGTGCCGATCAATCAGCGAAACTTAAACTGTTGGGCGTTGACGTAACCAGCCTCGGCGTGCCGATCGGGGAGGTTCCGTTTGCCTCAACTGCCAGTGTGACTTCCGGCGAAGGACCAGATCAAACCTACCGAAAACTAATTCTTTACAAACGCCAACTTGTCGGTGCGGTTGCCGTCGGGCCATGGGCCGAGATTGGCCGAGTCCAGCAATCGATTGCTGCTGGCCGTCGGATCTGGCCTTGGAATCTAACTCGTTTTGAAATGACGGGAAAGATCTGGAAGACGCCGGAGACTCAGTCGGTAGCCAGCTGGCCAGATAACGCGACAGTTTGTAGTTGCCTAAAGATCAGTCGTGGTACTCTCAGCCGCGCCAAAGCTGAAGGATGCTCCACTGTCGAAGCTCTGGCCTGTCAAACCGGAGCATCGACGGTATGCGGATCCTGCCGCCCTTTGCTGGCCGATCTGGTCGATTCGCAAGTGGAACCGCCTGCAAAACTCAAACCGGGCCTTTCAATCGTCGCATTGGTGGCGGCCGCCCTGTTGAGTCTCTGGTTGTTGGTCGGCGGGCTGCCTTTCGCCAGCTCTGTGACGCATGTGATGCACCAAGTTGATTTCATCTGGCGAGATTCATTTTGGAAGCAGGTAACGGGATACACACTTGTTGGGATCGCGACGATAGGATTGGCCCTCCCATTAAGGAAGCGCGTCAAACGTTTCTCTTTTGGTAGCTACGGATTTTGGCGAACGGCCCATGCCGTCGTAGGCACGCTGACAGTAGTCGGTTTGATCGTCCACACTGGCATGCATATGGGCGCCAACTTAAATCTCCTGTTGTCAGTCGTTTTTCTGGCAATCAATGTAACGGGCGTCGCGGTCGCGCTTGTCACCACGATGGAATCCAAAGCGTCAGGTGAGTGGATGATGCAAGTACGCCGGTGGCGACCTAGAATTTCAAACCTACACCTTTGGTTGTTCTGGCCCCTTCCAGCATTACTGGCGATCCATATCTTCTGCGTTTACTTCTACTGATTTTCTGTCGCAATGCGTTTCACATTACTTCACGCCGAACTGCGAAGGAAACTCAACCACCTCTTACTTTGACCAAACATCGTGCCACAAACCACCGAAGCAGAAAATCAAGCTGATCCCAAACGATGGCTCAACCCATTTG
>CAYTPS010000127.1:9169-12008 GCA_964439245.1 uncultured Pirellulaceae bacterium
TGGTTTGTTCATTTTTGCCGCGATGCGCTATCACTCCGAGTCGCCTTCGCCGCTGCTTGACCAAACTAGGTTGATGCTGCTTCCCGGCCAAACATCCCACGGTCACTATCAAATCGAACTGGCCTGCAATGCCTGCCATACGCCCAACATGGGCGTCAAACAAGATGCTTGCTTAAGCTGCCATGAAGATGAACTGAAAATGGCAAGGGACACCCATCCGGCCAAAAAATTCAACGACCCAACCAACGCGGAAAGGTTGCAGGTCTTAGATGCTCAGAAGTGTATTACTTGCCATCGCGAACATGTTCCCGACCGGACTCACCCGATGGGACTAAGCCTGCCAACAGACTATTGTTACCACTGTCACAAGGACGTGATGGAGGAACGCCCCAGCCACGCCAATTTCGCGTTCAACAGTTGTGCTACTGCCGGGTGTCATAACTACCATGACAACAGGGCACTGTATGAGAATTTTTTAAAGAAACACACTGACGAGCCTGACGTGTTTGACAATCCACACATTGCGGCGGTCGCGGAAAAGGCTGTCGTTGTTGCCGTAGCCCCGGATAAAGCTCTCAAGGCCGAAGACCAAGACGCACCAGCGGAACATAGGGCCGAGGGGCAACTACTTCACGATTGGTCGGAGACGCTCCACGCGCAAGCAGGCGTGAACTGTAACGCGTGCCATATCCAAAGCGCGGAGATCGGCTGGCAAGACAAAGTCTCTCATGAAACTTGTGCCAAATGTCACAAGGGAGAAGTTGAAGGCTGGTTGAAAGGCCGTCACGGGATGCGGGTTGCTTCGGGGTTGCCGCCAATGACTCCCAACGAAGCCCGACTCCCGATGAAGTCAGGCCGAGCTCACGAGCAGCTTGACTGTTCGTCTTGCCACAGCGGCCACCGATTTGACACCAAAACCGCGGCGGTGGACGCCTGTTTGACATGTCACAACGATGAGCACAGCCGCGCCTATAAAGAATCTAGCCACTATGAATTGTGGAAAAGCGAAACCGAGGGGCAGGGCAGTGCCGGCACCGGCGTTTCCTGTGCGACATGTCACATGCCGCGCTGTGAGAACGAAGACGGTGAATTCTTCGTGCAGCACAATCAGAATGACAATCTACGCCCCAACGAAAAGATGATTCGCAGCGTATGCATCAATTGCCACGGGGTCGGTTACTCGATCGATGCACTAGCCGATCGCGAACTGGTCGATGCTTGCTTCGCTGGACAGGCGAGTTCCAGCATTGAAAGCCTGAAAATGGTCAAAGAGTGGTTTGAGTCACGGAAGAAGCGATAGTTTTTTCGTAAACGACCTGATTGCTGGACTTTGAGCCGAATCTTCACGGCTTCTGTTCTTCCTTTCGCACCGCAGTGCTGATTCTGTTACACTAGGCGAGCGTGGCAGTTTTGTGGACACTTCTTGCTCTCATAAGACTAATCACGTTAAACCATGAACGCAAAAGCGTTGGATACGGGTTTGTCGGAGACACGCCACGCATTCCAATACAACATGCAAACTGCCATCAAAAGGAATGGAGACCGAAGTGGTAACCGGGGACATCAAAAGCCAAGTGGACCAGATTTGGAATGCGTTCTGGACAGGAGGGATATCAAATCCGCTGGAAGTGATTGAGCAGATCACTTATTTGCTGTTTCTAAAACGGCTCGACGACTTGCACACTTTGGAGGAAAACAAAGCCAACCGGCTTAAGCAGCCCATGGCGCGTCGCGTTTTCCCGGAAGGCAAAGACGAACGGGGCCGTGACTTCAACGATTTGCGCTGGTCATCGTTCAAGCACTTTGAACCCAAAGAGATGTTTGACGTTGTGGACCAGCACGTGTTTCCGTTCCTGCGTCAGTTGGGCGGCGAAGAATCTACCTACTCCCAGCACATGAAAGACGCCAGGTTCACGATCCCGACGCCGGCGTTGCTGTCGAAAGTCGTGGACATGATCGATAAAGTCCCGATGGAGGATCGGGATACCAAGGGTGACATCTACGAATACATGCTGGGCAAGATCGCGTCCGCTGGACAGAATGGGCAATTCCGCACACCGCGTCACATCATTCAGTTGATGGTCGAACTGACCGCTCCGCGTCCTGATGACGTGATCTGTGATCCGGCCTGTGGGACCAGCGGTTTTCTGGTCGCTGCCAGTGAATACTTGCGGGATAACTGCCCCGAAGTGCTGACGAAAAAGAAACTGCGGGAACACTTTCATACGCAGGCGTTCCACGGCTTTGACTTTGACAACACGATGCTGCGAATTGGCAGCATGAACATGTTGTTGCATGGCGTCGAGAATCCCGTCATTACCTATCGCGATTCGTTAGCCGAAGAACACGGCGGCGAGGAGGAAAAATACTCACTGGTACTGGCCAATCCTCCGTTTGCCGGATCGTTGGATTACGAAAGCTGCGCCAAGAGCCTGCAAAAAGTCGTCAAGACGAAGAAGACCGAGTTGTTGTTCGTGGCCTTGATCCTGCGCTTGCTCAAGCCCGGCGGTCGCGCGGCGATTATTGTCCCCGACGGAGTTCTGTTTGGTTCGTCGAAGGCCCACAAGACGCTTCGCAAGATGATTGTCGAGGATCAAAAGCTGGATGCGGTCATCTCGATGCCGGGCGGAGTGTTCAAGCCGTACGCGGGAGTCTCGACGGCGATTCTGTTGTTCACCAAGACGAACTCAGGCGGCACGGAAAACGTTTGGTTCTACGACATGGAGCAAGACGGTTTGTCGCTGGATGACAAGCGGGATGACTTGGTTCCACCGGAGAAGCAAGGGCCAGTTCCGCGCGAAGCGTTGTCGGCAGACGAACACGAAAAGAACAACTTGCC
>CAYTPS010000128.1:0-12002 GCA_964439245.1 uncultured Pirellulaceae bacterium
ATCGCAATTTGAACTTCCGGAGATCCTGTATCCGAATCGTTCTTGCGAAATTCGCTGACGATTTCTTCTTTTTTCTCTTTCGTGATTGCCATAAAAATGGGGCTCCAATAATCGTGGAACCAACTCCTACCAAAAATGATGTTAGTTATCTATAAGGTGCTGCAAATTTGATCCGTAATCTTAACGGCGTTCTATGATTCCGCAATAAGAGAATTTCCCGTTTTTTAAGGGAAAACACCGAAATCAACGGCCGGCAAGCTCTCCCTACAGCTTCTTCGATCGCATACAGCGTACCCCTTCGGCAAATTCTTGCCCCATGACGATCTGGCGGATGACGTTTCGCCACAATGTTGTTGCCAAAACACCCCATTCGCTTCGAAGATTGTCGAAAAACAACAACATCGATTTCGACCATCAGACAGACTTGAACAGTCTCAAAAGAAATGCTCTCCCGCAAAAATCAGCGTTTGCAGGGGCCAGAAACGATCTGAGAGACGCAAAACCCCACCGATCAGCCACGGTCTGGTTGCCTTTGGCGCCAGCATCATTGATGGCATTTTGAGGCCTTCTCACGTTTTGGCACGCTGGATGCTTCTTCGGTAACCAGAGTCAAAGCGATCAACAAACCGCTGAGACTTGACTAAACGCTCAAATACCTTCCGACGGGTAATTGCTTTGAATCAGGTCTCGCTTTCCTGCCTAGGAATGCGGGACCTTTTTCTTTGTTGTCCCTATTCATCAGGCGGGCGGCTGGTAACTTTTGCCGGCTGGGCAAACTGCCACAAGTTTCTCGCCTAAAGGGACTTTTATAGTTGATCGTTTGGTAATCATTTCTCCGGTAAGGCGGGACGAACTACAGATATGTGTACTTGTCTGACCTCCCATCTCCTCACACGCACTAAATAATCTTCGAAGCCATCATGGGACTGTTTCTGTTTTTTGGATTACTCATTGCCATCGTTTGGTCGTTGGTCGTGTTTAAGCATTTGCCCTCAATCGATGGTCAGATTTACCTGTTTCCCATCCTTGGGTTCTTGGTGATTCTGACGGGAGCCGTTTTCAGTTCTGAATTTTTCAGCGTGGGCGGTCCGATTCCAATCACGATCGACCGGCTGCTGTTAGCTGGCACGTGCGCTTTGTTCAGTCTGATGATTCTGGCCAGAAAGGAAACGATATTCGTTTTCAATCGCGTCGATATCGGTGTGCTTATCCTGACAGGCATTATATTTCTCAGCACGATCACCCACGACTATACGTTTTTGAAAAACCTACCTGCCTCACGGTTATTGTTTTTTAACCTGATGCCAGTCGCGCTGTACTTCGTAATGCGGAACTGCCGTTTCAACGACGCCAATCTGAAATTGGTTGCCGCTGGACTAACACTGCTGGGAGTCTATTTGTCAGTCACAGCGATTTTCGAAACGCGCGGCTTGGGCGGATTGGTCTTTCCTCGGTACATCATGGATCCGGACTTCGCCGAGTTTCTCGGACGCGGTAGAGGCCCATTCCTGAACCCTGTCTCCAACGGCATCTTTCAGGTCGTAGGTTTGGCCAGCCTTTGGATGTGGTGGCCTAACGCTTCCTACCGACGTCGTGTCATCATATTGTGTGTCGCAGCTATCATGTGCATCGGTGTGTATTCGACCTTCACCCGCAGCGTCTGGTTGGGCCTAGTTATAGCAGGCTTTCTTGCCGTTTTCCTTCCAGCGCCACGGCGAAGTAAAGGAGGCATGGTTGTCGCGGCAACGTTAGTTGGAATCATGCTGTTCCCCATCATTGGCGAAAAGTTACTTTCGTTCAAACGTGACAAAAACGTCACCGTAACTGAAATGCAAAATTCGGCCAAACTGCGTCCGCTATTTCTTACTGTGGCCACACGAATGTTCGCAGATCGACCACTGCTGGGTTGCGGATATGGCCAGTACGCACGAGAGAAGTATCCCTATCTACAGGACCCGACATCTGGCCAACCACTGTCGGCAACCAGAGGCTACTATCAGCACAATGTATTTCTGGCCTGTGTCACGGAACTGGGAATCGTTGGATTAGGGGCGATGTTACTCATGTTGACCATGTTCGCGCGCACGGCAATTCTAACTTGGTCCGATCCGAGGATACCGTTTTGGAGGCAGCAATTCGGCATGCTGTTATTGGTGTTTCTCAGTAGCCATTGCGTCAATGGAATGTTCCACGAGGTCTCCATTATTCCGATGGAAAACATGCTCATGTTCTTCCTCGCCGCAATTGCGAATAACATTTTTTCCCAACATCACAATGCGATGGAACTAAATGGGTTGCGGGCGGCATGGTATGCACGCCAACAAGAGGCCATGCAACCTCAATTCCAGCCCACACTCCCAATGCGGCGCCGATCGGTTACCACAGCTGCCACTGCTCAAACCAGATAACGTAGACACCCAGCAGCAGATTAGTCACCGCGTGAGCCACAACGCAGTCCCAGATATTTTTTGTGCGGACCATCAACAGCGTCACGAGGGAAAACCACGCAATCGCCGCGATTGCCTCCGTTGGATGTGTCGCCACGCCGTAGACAGTCGGCGCGATCAGAGCGCCCCAGCCCAGTCCAGAGAGCGCAAGAGGTTCCCAGTCCACGTCTTCCACGTACCGAACCAGCCAGCCTCGCAAAAACAGCTCTTCCACCAGCGGCACAACTAACACCAGCACTATAAACCGTGGCACCAAGAATGCGATCCGCCACATCGTATTGGGCAAGTGCTCAAACGGATTAAACGCCGGTCGCGCGTCGCCCGAGGGTCCTAAACCAATGGCCGTCATTATGTTTTTTTCGATTTCTAGATGGCACAGCCCAACCCAGACACAAATGCCCAGCGCGCCCACCACCACACTCAGCCAAGAAAATTTCAACGGAAAGTGCCGCAGATAGATTGGTCTAAAGCACAACAACAAAATTGTGGCAACAACAATCTGAGCCACCAACATAATCATGTATGTGATTGTGTTTTGCGAAACAACATCGGTCGCCAACTGCTGTTCTCCAGCGAAGCTGGGGTAGAACTGAACAATCAAGAGGAAAACTATGAGAGGCGCGACGAATGCGATCGTGGGTTTATGAAGCTGAAACTCGTTCATTTAAAAGATCGTTTCTTGGTAAACTCTAGTTCGCAATGGTGGGATCTCCAAACTGGAAACCGCCGAGGGTAAACGGCAGCTCGCATTCGTCTTCCAGATTTGCCCCTACGATGCCTACAATACTCTAATTCATCGTCGCTGGCGATTGGATAACAAACATCAGAACCAAGGCAAGTACAAAACATGTCAGATATGCGTTCCTCGACAATCCGCTGTCGCCATTTGTTGTTTCCATTTGTCTTTGGCGGCCTATTGGTAATGTTTTTCGCCACAGACTGTTGCGCCGTTCAATCGGCCGAACGCAAGTGGGAAATAGCCCGCCACAAAATGGTCGAAGCGGCTGTGATCAAAGCCGGCGTTAAAGATGCGCGGGTCATCGAATCAATGAAAGCAACACGCCGCCATGAATTCGTCCCGAAAAACATGCGCATGCGTTCTTATCTAGATGCGGGCGTTCCCATTGGCCACAAACAAACGATCTCCTCGCCGTTTATCGTGGCCTATATGACTGAGACGTTAGAGCCACAGCCCACTGATAAAGTGCTGGAGATCGGCACCGGCAGTGGCTATCAAGCCGCCATCCTCAGTCCACTAGTCAAAGAAGTTTACTCGATCGAAATCGTCGAACCCCTAGGTGAGCGAGCCGCAAAAGTACTCAAGAAACTGAAATACAAAAACGTGTTCACCAAGATCGGTGATGGCTACCTAGGCTGGGAAGAACACGCTCCCTTCGACAAGATCGTGGTAACCTGCTCTCCAGAAAACATCCCCGGGCCGCTAGTCGATCAACTAAAAGAGGGCGGCATGATTGTCGTCCCGATTGGCGAGCGTCACCAACAAACTCTGTATCAGTTGATCAAGAAAGATGGCGAAATGGTCCAACAGGCACTGCGGCCAACGCTGTTTGTGCCAATGACTGGCGAAGCTGAAGACAATCGCAAGGTCAAACCAGATCCAGCAAATCCGTCGCTGATCAACGGCAGCTTTGAAGAGGGAGCCGACGAACGCGGATTCGCCAAAGGTTGGTATTACCAGCGACAAATGGAAGTGGTCGAGGGACTCTCTCCCACAGGTACACACAATGTTCAGTTCGAAAACAAAGTCCCCGGCCAATACGCGCATGTGATGCAGGGAATTGCAATCGATGGCAGACAGGTCCCAGCGATTTCGTTTTCGGCACGAATTGCCAGTGAAAATGTAATTCAAGGAAACGGCCCCGACGACGTGCCTGTCGCCGCCATCACATTCTATAACGCACAACGTAAAGATCTTTCCACGACTTACCTCGGACCTGTCGTCGGAACTTCAACTTGGACACAGTTAACCAAACCGCAAATCCGCGTGCCAATTGGGACACGCGAGGCGATCGTAAGAATTGGGCTCTTCGGGGCTACTGGTGTAGCGAAGTTCGACGATCTGCAAGTCAAAGTCTATGCGGCAAACGACAGGTAATTGATTTCCGTTGTCTTGCCGGCAAAGCAATCAGTCTGAATCTTTGATCGTTTGTTGCGTATGTGTGGGATGGCACCCGTGCTTGAGTTAGACTAGAGGCGTAGTCAAATTTTAGACGGAGTCGATACGATCGAGACACCTAGCCCCCAGAAGCTGTCGGTTTTTGAGAAGGTTGGATACGGACTTGGCGATACCGCGTCTAACCTTTACTGGAAGCTGTTCCACAATTTTCAGCTTATTTTCTACACCGACGTATTTGGAATCTCGGCAGCATCCGCTGGCACCATGTTCCTTACGACCAAGATCTGGGACGCAATTAACGACCCGATACTGGGGCTACTCTCTGACAGAACTCAAACAGCGTGGGGAAAGTTTCGCCCCTATTTGATCTGGATGTCTTTGCCATTCGCAATTACTGGCATGTTGACTTTCTACACGCCAAACCTACCCGAAAATGGCAAACTGATTTACGCCTACATTACGTACACACTTGTGTTCATGGCGTATACGGCGATCAATGTTCCATATGGCGCTTTGATGGGAGTGATATCACCGAGCTCCCTAGAACGTACTTCTATTTCGACCTATCGTTTTGTGCTCGCCTTTGCTGGAGGATTGTTTGTCCAGTTCTTCACCAATCCCCTGATCCGCTTTTTTGGAGGCACTAAGGAAGTGCTCACTGAAACCGGAACGGTCACGATCGTTGCCGACCCACAATCAGGATTCTTCTGGACAGCTGTTTGCTATGCAATCACGGCAGTAGCACTGTTCACCATTACTTTTTTTACTACGCGCGAACGGGTGGAGCCCGAGCAAAAATCAAACACTAAATTTTTGGTGGACGTCAAAGACCTGTCACGAAACAGACCTTGGATCGTATTGCTTCTGGTAGGACTATTTGAAATTCTTGCGGGCTGGACCCGCGGAAGCGCGACGGGGTTCTACTTCACCTACTACACAAAGTTTGAAGTCAACTATTTATTGGACTTGGGCCCGCTGGGCAAATACATGGATGTCAGCGACTTCGGTTTCTTCTTTGGCGTAGGCACGATTTGCGGAATTATAGGAATGTTTCTGACAGGCCCTCTGGTCAGGCTATTTGGCAATAAACTTCTCTTGATTTTGATTCTGCTGTGCGACGCAATTTGCATATCGCTGTTTCTATTCATTGACAAAGATCAGTGGTGGGCGATGTACGGTCTCCGATGTTTTGGTTCATTCATCTCAGGCCCAATGCCAATCTTGGTATTCGCGATGTACGCCGATACTGCTGATTACTCTGAGTGGGTCAACCATCGCCGCGCGACGGGACTGGTTTACGCAACAGCTGCCTTTTCCAAAAAACTTGGAAGTGCTCTCGGGTCGGCCATTCCCGCGTGGTTGCTGGGCTATTCTGGTTTCATCGCGCCGATCAACGACATTCCTCAACCACAGCCTGAAAAAGCAATCGAATGCATCATCTACATGATGAGTATCATTCCAGCTGGTTTTTTGGTCCTGGGTTGCATCGCCATGCTTTTCTACAACTTGGATAGCAGTCTTCTAATCGATATCGAATCGGATCTTGCGACACGAAAACTGGAATCTAGCCGTTGCGAGCGAAACGATGATTCGAAACCGAGTCACGAATGACCAGTTCCGGTTCGATCACCTGCGGCGCAACTTCACCGTTGCTGATTGCCTCAATGATCGCTTGCGCTGCTTTTCGACCCAACATTTTCCCGGGCTGATTGACCGTCGTTAATGGTGGATTCATGTACGCCGCCAATGGATGATCGTCAAAACCTAACACAGAAACATCATCAGGTATTCGAATCCCACGTCTGCTCATCGCGCGACATGCACCAAATGCCGTTAAGTCATTACAACAAAACACTGCCGTAAAGATCGCCTCACGTGCAAGCAGCGTCTCCATTGCCAAAACTGCAGTTGCCGGTAAAAAATCTGATTCAACAAACAGCTCCTCGCGAAATACAAGCTGGCGATCACTCAACGCTTTCTGAAAACCTTCCAACCTCCTCGTTGCGTCCCGCCTTTCCTTGGTACCGGAAATAAAGGCGATATCACGGTGCCCTGCATCGATTAAGAAATTGGTTGCTTTGTAAGCTCCGCTAAAATTATCGACATAGATATTGTTGCGCTTCCAGTCGGGTAACTCGCGTGCAACGACAATCGTTGGTATTTCCGCCGCTAATTGATCCAGCTCTTTCAGTGTTAGACTGCCTCCAAGAATAATAACTCCATCCACGCCTCTGGCAATAAAATTTTGGATGGCTTCTCTTTCGGTTTTTACATTCCAAAATGCGTCTACGATGATAGGACTGTATTTCGTTTCGTGAAGCTCCATTCCAACACCTTGCGTCAGCGAACCGCAAAACGGGCTTCCAATATCGTTAGCGACGACACCAATGGTAAATGTTTGGCCAGAGACCAAACTACGGGCTACCACGTTGGGTTTGTATTTGAGTGTTTTCACGGCCTTCTTGACTGCTTCGCACTTTGATTCCTCAACAAATGAACTGTCGTTCAAAACACGGGAAACTGTGCTGATACTAACGTTGGCTTCGGCGGCGATGTCTCGAATCGTCACATTCTTCATTGGCGTTGCTTCCTTAGGCGAGAGTCACCTTAATTATAGTGTCAAATCCCAATCGTTGCGTCTGGATCTTAGCTTTCTCAACCACAGAAAGAAGAAACCACCTTCAATGAAGGTGGTTTTGACAAACAGATGGGTTTGGCAAGCCCGCCACAAATCGGAGGAGCGATTCCAACTTGAGGCGGAACTTGAGGTCCGCCACTAGGAGCGACGGCGTCTGATCGTTGCCAGGCAACCCAAAGCCCCCAGCAATCCAACTGAGCTTGGCTCAGGAACTGCGGCGACAGCTTCAACAAGCGTAATGTTGTCAATCGTCATTTCAATTGGTCCACCTCCGCTGTCTCCGCCTTGATTAATGAAAATCAATTGAGACCAAGTGCTCGAGTTGGTCAACGTTATTCCAGAAAGGTCTATGTTTACTGTGTTGACTGATCCATTTGTAGGCACGCCGGTTGAACCCAAAATAGACCAGCCCATGCCGTCTCCCTGTGCTACAGCAAATATCTGAAGCCAATCGCCACCATCGCCGTTGGCTCCGGCCGGCACAGAAACGTCAAACTCCAAAAAATCATGAGCGACAAGATCCGCGGCTAAAGGTGTGCCACCGTTGAGAACCATCAGATCTCCCCAGCCACCACCTTTGGTGAGTTCCAAAGCACTTGAACCTTCGCTGACACCATATGAAACATATGCCGTGGAGCTAACGCCTCCATTGATGCCCCAGTCAACGCCAGCGTATGGTGAGGAAAGATCGTTTTCAAACGCGCCGATGACAACATCAGCTCTCGTCGTTCCTACTGAAATTAACGCCATCGCTGACGCTACAAAAAATACTCGTGAAAGATTCTGAATCATTAAATAACCTCACTTGGAAAAATATAACATAGATGCTTGGCTCTCGTGGATACAGCGCGTTGACCTATCCACCTTGCAAGATTTCGATGAAATCTGGAATGTCCGAAAAGTTGACAACATCGTCTTCGTTACAATCCGCTTGGTCAAGAAAAGAACCTGATTGCAAAACAGCTATGAACGCCGGGATATCCGCAAAGTCCACCGCATCGTCTAGGTTGCAATCTCCCAGCAAAACACTTGCTGTCGCTGAAACGAGAGTGATGTTGTCAATGGTCATCTCGATTTCTGAACCGTCAGGATCCCCTCCCTGGTTGATGAAAATCAACTGTGACCAAGTACTGGAATTGGTCAGTGTTACGCCAGAAAGGTCGGCGGTTATTTTTGTCACTGTTCCATCTACTGGAGGACCGGCAGCAGAAGTAGGTAAAATCGCCCACCCCATACCGTCTCCCTGTACAACAACAAAGACCTGAAGCCAATTGCCACCATCTCCGTTTGCTCCCGCCGGCACAGAAACGTCAAACTCCACAGAATCGTGAGCGACAAGGTCTATAGCCAATGCATTTCCACCGTTGAGCATCATCAAATCTCCCCAAGTGCCACCCTTGGTAAACTCCAAAGCACTTGCGCCTTCACTGACACCGTAACCAACAAATGCAGTTGAAGTTACGCCACCATTAATTGCCCAATCAACACCAACGTATGGCGACGTAAGATCGTTTTCAAAAGCACCAAGAACAGTCTGTGCTCTGGATGTTCCACAAGAAATAAGCGCCATCACGGAAAAAACTAACGTAGCGAAAGCAAGTCGTGAAAGATTTTGGATCATAATTTGTCTCACTTGGAAAAATGAAAATTTAGAAAACGCATCGTTGCAATCAAAAAAGAATAAGCGCCGGAAGCGAGCAACCCAAGAAAACGTTATCTTGAGTTTCCGCCATATTATCGTAAATGTGCATTATTCGCATCGAGCAAACCAGGTAAAGTCTGATTATTTTGCAAAAACCGCGGGCTTTGTGTCATTAGCTGCCCTAATCCCCATGTTTTTCATGAAAACGTTTTCCCAAAGGGTGGGTTGGGATCCAACCAAAAATTGGCAATTACCCATGTCAACGCCCTCAGTCGGTGACCCAATGCCCAATCAGACCAATGGCTGGAATGACCGAGTTCAAATCCTAATTCCCCATCAGGATCGCAATAAATGACGGGACGTCCAAAAAGTCGACGGCACCGTTTTGGTCACAATCCGCTTGTGCGAGGTAATTGCCTGAGGTCAGAACGCCAACCATCGCTGGAATGTCTGAAAAGTCCACGTCACCGTTTAGATCGCAATCGCCCAGCAGAAAAATCCCTTGGAGTCGTGGTTCGAGTAATCCGATGGACGGTTGGTCTTGGCCGTTGGACAACGGATCGATCGCGAAAAGATAACTGTCGCTCCACCAAGGGCCTCCACCCCACCAGGCCCAGCCGATCCAGACATCATCGTTGGCTTCGATATAGTCCAACATGAGGTTCACAGTCTCATCGCCGATTTGATTGGCCGCATCACCGATGGTCGAATTGGCCGCACCGAACTCTCCCAAGAAACCACGAAACCCGTGTTGTTTGAGCCACTGAGTGAAATTGATCAAGCGGTCTCGGCCAATTCCTTGATAGGCGATTGCCGCACTTTGGCCAGAGGAATTTCCATCGAGGTATTGGTGAACTTCAAAAGCAAAATTATTGCCAGTGTCGACTACGCCAAGCATGACATTTGCGTTGGGTGTTCCGTAGTAATTTTGGTCCCATGAATGTGCGCCTGAATAACCGTTGCCGGGAACCAAAATTAGGTTATCTGCACCCGTTGCGCGAATCGCAGCAATCGCCGCATTGGCCGCATCCAGCCAAGCCTCCGTCGTTATGCCATTGGATTGGTTTGCACCAATCGGTTCATTCATTAATCCAAAAATGACCCTAGGGTTGTTCTTAAACTCAGTTGCAACTTTTCCCCAGAAGTCGGCGAAGTGACTACTGGTAACGCTGCCGCCACCAATTGCACTTCCGTAGTACTGAGCGAAATTGTGTGGATCAAGAATGACATGTGCACCTTGTCCGGTCGTATAGTCGACAAAGGAACTCATTCGATCAAGTTCAGTAAGATCTAGATCAGCATTAAGAGACTGTTGAAGACGTTCCCAGCGAAACGGAAGTCGAAAGGTGTTCATGCCTTTGCCAATGAAGTAATCGACCTCACTATCGGGCGGATAAATGTAGTCGTAAGGACCGGGGCCAACGCCGTTGTATGTCCCCGGAAGATTGTGCGATCCGAATTCGGCCCCAGACAAATTAACGCCTTGAAATGGCAGCTGTGCGTTTGCGGAACTGGTCATGGTGATTGCAAAAACCACAGGCATAACCCAGACAAATAAGGATGACGACAATGGAGACCACATCTTGAAGCGGTGGGTAGACATTCGAGTGCCTTTGCGATCAAAGAAGGAAGGAGGTTTCGACTAATTGTACGATCAACAGCCCAATTTTCTTGGAAGGAAGTCACGATGATTCCCAAAAATGCCTCGGCGGGCTTCGACTAAACTTGGTTCGTCAGACGAAAGGCGGGTTCAATTGCTATTAAAGTGTTTGTCTATGATCTTTACCACTGCATGCTGACGGTGAGCTACCGCACGATCGGCCGGAGTCTGGTCCGATTCGTCCTTGACATTGGCATCGGCTCCAAAACGCAGCAGCACACGTACCGTTTGGGTATCGCCATATGTACAAGCCTCATGTAGCGCCGTCCGACCGTTGTTATCTCGGTAGCCGACAAGCTCTTCCCGACGCGTTAGAATTTGCTCGACCGTGTCCGGGTCATAACTGTATGCGGCTCGGAAAAATTGAACCACGTCGTAATCGGTCGAATCAACCAAGTCATCAACAGCACCGTGCTGAGCCAGAAGCCGGCAGATATCCTTGTGCTTGCGTTGTCCCGCAAAGTGAATCGGATTGCCATCGGCCTCCGTCACCCCCGCGCCGTTTTCGACCAGCACTTTGACCGCTTCTAAATGGCCTCGGTACGCGGCAAACACCAGCGGTGTCCATTGATCTTCCGCTGGCGCACCGGCAAGGTCGGCTCCATAATCAATCAGCAACTGCACCACTTCGTGTTTTCCTCTGCTGGCTGCCACATGCAGCGGCGTAAGACCTTTCGCATCAAGCATCTTCACTAACAAAGGGTCATCGTCCAAAAGTTCTTTCACGCGTGCGACTTTACCGTGAAACGCAGGAGCGAAGATTGGATGATTGGCCATAGACTTCTTCCAAGATGATTGAACCTCTTCAGTGATCCTCCATCTCTGATTTTATACTGCACCTATTGGGATTCAAGGATGCGCCCGATCTCATGTGCCACGCAACATGGGTCTAGATCGTGAAGAAACTTGACCCGCTCAAAAGCGCAACCGAACTTAGCACGCGAGGTAGGCGAAGCAAAAACCAGAACACGAGGAACAAATCAGAGCGAGCAACGCGCCAATCAGGAACAGTCGTTCGGCTGACATAGTTTCCCTCTCGGGCCACCGCTCAAAGTGGACGTTTTACCTAACGCCCACCGGTTCGACGCTGCGAATGGTACCGCGCGGGACCAAACCAGAAACATCGACGAACTGAGAAAGCACATGCGTCCCAGTGTTTCCCGCTTGATCCATCGCTTCAATCTGCAAGAAGATCCGATCGGGGACAGCTCGATTGACCTTCCACAGATATCGGCCTTCGTTCCGCAAATTGTCCGCGATGATCGTCCATGGTCCCTCGGGTGATCGGCTGTATGAGATTCGGACGGGACGCAACGTCAAAAATGGGTCGGCCACTCGATAGTTAATTACCAACTGACCTACTTCTTTACCGCGCCCGTAAGGAACCGATGTGATCTGCGCGAGCGGAGACTGCGTATCAACCCGCACCCACATATCTGCGTCATCACCGCTGGACGGCCCCTCTCCAGTCAGCCCGT
>CAYTPS010000129.1:0-866 GCA_964439245.1 uncultured Pirellulaceae bacterium
CTTCGCTGACGTTAGCACGAACCTCGGCTTGGTTTCGTTCGCAACCGGTTTCGAGGCGGATTTTCACCTGTTCGGTCGCGCTGGCTTTGGAAATTTTGAGGTCGACTTCGTAGACCGCCAAGGCGGAACCAGCGTTAACGTTTTGTCTTCCTCCGGAAGCGCCGTGTTGAGCGGTGACTTTGGTACCGCGCTGGGAACCATCGGGGCTTCAACCGGTAACGGCACAGGCGTTACAGGCACTGCGGCCGCTCAGCCGATCGATTTTGCGCTAGACAACAGCAACTCAGCTGGCGTGGTCGGTGGAAGCACTGCTGCTGTTGCGGCGGATGCTCTAGCAGTCACCACTGGCGCCGAATTTTCAATTGCTCTCTCAGACTTAGGTGCCAGCCCCGGCGACACGATCTCGATCGTCGCATCGTACAGCAACGGAGACTACAACTTTTTCTCAAACCAGTTTCTTGGTGGACTGCCTGCCGGTACCGAGAACCTTGGTGCTGATGGGGGTGGAAATTTTGAACAAGATGCTAGCGCAGTAGCGCTGGATCTGAGTGGCGTCGCACCTTTCTCCATTACGGTTCCGAACACCAGCGTGCTTAAGGGTGATGTTGACATGGACGGAGATGTCGACTTCGACGATATCCCAGCATTCATCGCCGTTTTGCAGGCTGGTACTTTCCAGGCCGAAGCTGACTGCGATTGCAGCGGAGGTGTCGACTTTGCAGACATCCCAGCGTTCATTGCGATCCTGCAAGGTCAGTAAACGCTGCCGCGGATAGACAAATAGAGCCCTCCTTGGTTCACGTCACAGTGGAAGACCAAGGAGGGCTTTTTCGTGTCTTCTCAAGAGTGAGTACAAATGGCTACTT
>CAYTPS010000129.1:876-4956 GCA_964439245.1 uncultured Pirellulaceae bacterium
AAATTTCGTTTTTTGCAAGCGATAGGTTGACCCATCTTGCAGACGAATGATCACAACTTGATCCTTGCTGTTGGTCAAATCACTAAATTCAACCACCGGCAGACGTTGTGCCGGGACCTTATCGTGCTTTGATTCGTTTACAGGTTTGTTGTTCTCTGCGTTCACCGCTGATCCTTTTTGTCTTTCGTGCGTAATTGGCTGGGGCATTCTTTTGCCTTACCTCTTCACGGCATATAAAAAGTCACCACGTCGCAACAACAACATGGACTTCGCACTCACCGCCGCGTACAGCACGGCGGAATTTTTTTCGCCCGAACTTTCTGGATTAGTTTGGTCGTCCTCGGCCTTCTCTGGCGCCCACAATTCGTTTTTGGCAATCGTTTTGAAACTTGAGCCGGGCTCAATCACGGACGTGGTGCCATTTTTCCCAAAGAAGTACAAGCCTTCTTGATTCGCCAATGGAGTCGCCCAAATTGAACCGCTGGGCAAGCGTCCGGAAAAAATGTTCTTTCCTGTTTTCAACTCGTGGCAGTGAACAACACCGGACCGACTGACAAAGTAAGCTTTGCCGTCGAATGCCAACGGAGAACCGAAAGAACAACTGGCTTTGGGAGCTACCCAGAGCCAACTGGCAGAGAACTGACCGTCGTTGGTTTCGATCTGAATCACACCGCAGGAAGGAATTTTCTCCGCTTCTCCGCGCCCACTAGAACCGATGAGAAACTTTCCATTTTCAAATGGAATCGGCGTGGATGATGTGTTGCCTGCGATACTTTCGAACTGCCATAAACGTTCGCCAGTTTCCGGGTCCATCCCCACAATTAATGCACTTGCGCTCAGAACAAGATGCTTCTTGTCGCCCACGGGGACCAAACGCGGACTGCTCCAGCTAGTCTTTCCCAATCCTTCCTTCTTCCAGCGAGTCTCTCCCGAGGCTTTGTCGATTGCCATCACGAAAGGCTGTTCACTTCGTTCGGCCCAAAGGAAAATATTGGATTCATTCTGCTCAAGCGACGCGGCCAGACCGTGTCGCGCCTTGAATGGGCCAAACTCCTCTTTTAGGTCACGCTTCCAACGCACTTTACCTTGATGGTCGAGCGCACAAACGTTGCCGCCCTCGAAAAAGACGACCAGCCCCTTGTCGTCAACCACCGGCGTAGGTGCCGCCCGGCTGACCATGACCGTATTCTCCTCCGGCGAACTATTGGGATGCTTGAAGATCCACTGCGATTCGCCAGTTTTAATTGAAAATGCCTGTACATTCAAAGTGTCTTTTTGCGGACCGGTCACCGAACAGGTATATACCGAATCGCGGTAAACGATCGGGGACGATTGACCGTAACCGGCTAACTGCGCCTTCCAGGCGACGGTTTCCGGTTCCCACTTTATTGGCAACGATTGCTGATCTGTCGTAAGTCGTCCGCCGTTTTGAAACGCAGACCACTCAGGTTTTTCTGCCTGTGCGCCGGCAAGCCCGGCGCCAGTCAGCAACAACCCAATGAGACACAGACAAAATCGAGCTGTCTTCATTTTTTTTCTCCAACATTCCGTGTTCAATTTGATCGTTGCCGTTGATTGGTCGTTATTCACAAGCTTATTTCTCGTTGGCGGTGGCTTCAAAGACTTCAATGTCTGTGTTGCCGCCGGTTTCCATGTGAGCACCACCAACAAGAGCAAACCTGTTATCGGCCAGCGCAAGCATTTGGTGGAAGAACCGTCCATTGTCAAGCTGATGAACTTTTGCCCAACCCGAGTTGTCACTGGCAAGCTCATAGATTCCGCCGTCATAGGTGCTCGTCAACACTCGGCCCGCGACAGAAGTCGTTGAACATCCAAAAGCTTTCATTCCTCCGGTGGTCGGAACAGTTGGTCCCGGGCTCCACTTGTTCGACTTCAGGTCATAGATAAAAACCTCGCCTGTTGGACCGCCGTCTTCCTTGAGACCTCCGACTGCGACTAAGTGGTCATTGTGCGCTTCAACGGCAAGCGCACGAGTTTTGAAAGGAACGTCCAACTTCACCCACTCCCCACTTGGGTTGCTTAGATCGAATTTCAGCATGGTTGTCGCCCACACTGGATCGTCGTCTCCCATCGTCCAACCGCCGACGACGTAAACATTGCTGCCAACAACGCAGGCATCAATCGAAGAACGACCTTCTGGCAACGACGGCAAATCCGTCCACGTCTTGGTTGTCGGGTCGAACTGCTTGAAATCAGCGACGGAGTGAAGGTCGTCGTCTTCGTCCTCTTTATTGCGAGCCTCTAAGCCACCGATGCGGTAGACTTTGCCGCCATATTCAACAATTGCCAATCCTTGCAAACCAAGATTTTCACTTACGGTTTGCCACTGGTTGTTGCTGCCATCGGTTGCCAACGAGAATACACTTGTGTTCTGATATGACCGAGCGTACGCGTGAGCACGCCCTGACTTTCCGCCGATTACGACGATTTGATTCCCGACGACCGCTGCACCAAAACTGGTCATGCCTCTCGGGAAGTCCTCAAGTTCTGTCTGAACAGGTTGCAGTTTAATCCCAGCCTCAATTGCGGTGGCCACATCAGTGACCTCAGTCTTGGAGTCCGTTTTGGCGGTAGGGCTGGTTTCCATCACCAAGGTACAGTAATACCTTTTTTCGTCGTACTTTTTGCCATCAAGCTCACCCGCTTCGGCAACCACATGCTTGCCACGAATGATGTAGCGACCGTTTGGAGCAACCAATGCATGGCCGCTGACGTCAGTCGTTACAACACTCTTATCGCTCTCCAGACGCTCTACTTCAACTTCGACGCCCTCGATGGGATATCCGTTTAGGTAGGCCGCAATTTTCAACTGACCATTTTCAAAACTTGGAACCAAATCCAATGTCAATTTCTTACTTGGCTTGGCCGATGTGCCTTGCGTTGTATTGAGGAATTTTGCACTGTAATCCAACAGCATCGATTTGTCCCCGCGGCCGAAAACACCGTAGGGAACATGAACATCGACAATGCCCCCTGATTCTTTCACAGGCGTTTCAAACCAGCCCATGCCGTCTTCAGTCTGTTTCTTCATTTCAATCAATACACGCTCACCGTCGACGACCTTGTAGGCCTTCATGGTTTTCAGGCTACTCAGATACTGAGCATCGTCGGGCTTAAGGCCCTCTCCAAAAACGACCTTCACTTGACTCCCTTCGGGATAGACCCAAACAAAGTGTGCGTGAGCAACACTGTTGAGCGTTAGGGAAAACAAGAAAAACAGCGCCGCTACGGCGGATGGAGCAAATCGTATATTGCGGGGGGACTTCATAGTTAAACCTCTAAGTGACTTAGTTTCTTTTAATGTGTTGTGTAACGAAAACAGTCTCTGCGACAGACCGCGAACAAGTTTGGGTTAAGGGCAGGATGTTTCTCTGTTGAAAAGCGTCATTGCAACGTCACCGTTTCACCTCCGGCCCTAGTGACGGCTGCATTGAGGACTTCAGAATCAACCGAGTCGCCGACAAAGCGAGTTGAGCCGTCGACCATACAGAACCCGACACCACCAACATGGTCGCTGCGAAACGAACGGAATGACTTTTGATCACCTTCAGAGATTGGGCCGACCAAATTGAATTCAGCTTCTAGATGGGATTGCGAATTGAACCAGTACCCCTGTGCCCAAGTGTAGAATCCCCACTCCCCGGGTACCGGCGAGGCTCCTTCCCAGCTCACGCTATTGTCGGTTTCTCCGAAGAATATCGTGTTACTTGTGCCGTCGCTGAACGCTCCGATGCCAAGTCTGTAATTCCGTGCAGGTGACTCTGGCGCTTCTGCGAAGGCGCCGTTTGCGCTACTTCCAACAGCCGATGGACGGAACTTGGTTGCGTAGTTGATTAGATAACTGCCCTCACCAAACCCGCCGACCGGTCCATGCAGTTTCATCGAGGGGCATAAGTACAAATCAATCACATCAGAGGTGAGATCGATATTCCCTGGAGCGTTGATCGGCGCTTCCAAGTCATATTTGGCAAATCGATTGGCCTCTTCAACGTAGGGCAACAGAATCACAAACGTGGAGCCAAGCGTATTGAACTCTCCAACTCCAAGCTTCGGTGGCGG
>CAYTPS010000129.1:4966-11877 GCA_964439245.1 uncultured Pirellulaceae bacterium
ACTCATAGTTGAGCGCGGACAAACCGATCTGACGAAGCTTATTCTGGCAAGAAATCCGTCTCGCGGCCTCGCGCACCGATTGAACTGCGGGCAGCAACATGCCGATCAAAATACCAATAATGGCAATCACGACTAACAGTTCAACCAGAGTAAACCCCGAGAGAACCTTTCTCGTTGATGTAGATCGCATCGTATCCTTTCATTCAAAACACATCCGAGACGCCCTGAAAAGGACGTCCCGGAAAAGTAAAACGAACTAACTCCTACGGCGTCGTGCGATGCCCGACGCCAGCGTTAAACCAAGCAGGACGGCAGAATTTGGTTCAGGAACAGCCGAAACGGTCAAAAATGTCGCTCCGGGATTCTCCGTGTTGTTGCTGAATCCGTGCAAAAACCCATCCCCGACCTGGACGTCATTCTTGCCCGTTAACGCGATCACAAATTCTTGATTGCTACCGTTAATCCAGTCGTTGACGATGTCAGTAACATCAAATTCAAAGGTGCCAAATCCATCAATCAATGTTGATGCCTGAGGGCCCGCTGGAAGGATGTTGTTGTCGAAGAAATCATCCCAGGCAATCGTGCCCGTTGGATTTGTGTCATCAATGATGCTGCTAAACGGATTAGCATTTACCGCATGGGCAGAAACTAGAAACGGACCAGCTGCACTAGCGTCTGCTCCGAACATGCCTGTTACGCTGGTCATCGAAAGCGATGCATTTGCGACAGCATTGTTGAAGAGCGTGAAATCGGTTGGGTTAAATTGGACATAAATTTGTTCTGGACCAAATCCAAAAGCGTCGTTGCTGCTGACTCGAAAAGTTGGTCGATTGTCACCTGCGTAGCCCCTCACCAAGTCTGTGCCTTGAAAGAATGCTGACGTCATGACGTCTTCTGTCGGAGCGAATGTTTGCGCAGATGCGAGGTTGGGGATCAGTGAGAAAGTTGAGAGCAGGCAAACTGCAAGAATATTGAATTTCATGGTTGTTTTTCTAAATGTGTTTTTCTGTTTTTGAATGTATTTGTTTGAATTGCAGGCGTTCGAGCACGTCTTACGCGGCAGTCAATATGACGATGAATCCCGGAATATCCCCGAAATTAACGGCACCGCTTCCATCGATGTCCGCTTCGGCTTGGAATTCACCGCTAGAAAGCACTGAAATGAAAGCTGGTATGTCTGAAAAGTCGATCACAGTATCCAAGTTGACATCGCCGAGCAGAGTTGAATTTGAAGTTCCCGGAGCCGGGACGACGGTAGGTGACGCTGAGTTAAAGTAGTCGATTCGAATTCCAGCGAGGCTTTGATGGGTCAATAGATTCGCGAAAGTGATCTCCAAATCGGTCGCGCTATCCAACTGCCACTGCGCCCAATAAAAGGTCGTATCAAACGGTGCGGCTCCACTTCCGTGCAAGACATCTTCCTCAGTCCCAAGATTCACGATCTCCGATGGTAGCTGCCCGTTAATTTCAAAATCTGTAAAGGAACCAATTGCAGCTAGATGCATCACAACGGTCGTGTGAGCTTCGGTCGCATCAAGACCAGAAAGCCCCACTGTGAAATCCGTCAAGGTTCCACCGGTGTAGATATTGCTGGTTGAAGTCACCAATGCCAGACGCGGTGCGTCTACCGGTTGTGGAATGGACATTAGATTCAAGACCGCCGAACCAATTCCCAGCTCTTGGTAATCTGGCGTCGAACCAAACGTCGTTGTGAAATTGTCCCATTCGAAAACGCCCGTGGGCGTCGCAAAAGGAGCCTCATAAAAATCTTGAACGACCTGTGCCTTGGCACTCTGGACGCAGTTAAAGAAGATTGCCAGCGCACAAGCTAAAGTAACCGTCTTAAAAACTCCTGTTGAACAAGCGTCAACAACTCGAAGCGCGCAAGCGCCCATGCAAATAGACATAAAATCTCCAGTCCACGTATTAAACGCCGGACTTCCGGCGGACTACCTGTTCGTGGCTGGCGGAGACGGCGGGAAATTGATTCCTGCCCGTCACTGGCTTGCTGCGTAGACGGCAATCAAAATAATCAAACGTTATCGAAACGGTTTCGATAACCAAAAGTCGAGAAACCAACGTTTCTCGACGCTTTATCTCGAAAATGATGTAAGTGACTCTTGCAGAGTCTCAGTTGGATACATGGTGCAGTCGCAAACAAATATTGCGGCATACAATTGCTTATTTGAACTGCATAAACCACGGCCAACACTTACATTATCAGTGGATCACGGGCGTGGCTGGCTGAAGAAGGTCTCCTGACAATTCAAGAAACCGGAAAGATGGCTTGCTGCGTTGTGATCTAGTTGTCTCTGAATTCTCTTCGAATCCAGACCCTTGGATGCTAGACGATCGACGCCTAATTGCAAGCCTGATTTTGAAAAAACACAACCTTGTTCGGCAGTGGGCACGTCATGTTTCTGTAGAGGTATCGCAGGCACCCTCGTAAGCTTGATACGATGGGTTATTCGGCTTTAGTTGGTTGTTTTTGACTCGCAACAGCTGAAGTTTTTATCGCGCTAGAGCATTGCGCTCAGTCGCCGCAACGAACGTTCACCAGAAACTAAGATCAGTTCAATCGCGGATCCCAACTTAACAGCTAAGGGGAGCTTCTCGGTTGCCGCTTAAAATCAATCGGTTGCACTACCCCGATAACATCTTCTACGCTCCCGAAATGCCGACTGTCTTCTGACACGGGAAGGTTATCTCCTACAACGTAGTAACCACGCTCGCTATTTCGTATTGGCAGCTTCATATTTGGCTTGGGGGCGTACTGATACAAATACCAGTCTCGCCAGATGGAGAAACGTTTGATCGTGATCGAATCCTCACGCGAGACACCTACGCTAACGACTGGCTTGCTCAATTCGATCTTCATTGGCTCTGCGTTTTTGGGTAACTCATCGGACAACTTCAGCCGAATTTCATTGGTGCCATCTATCTTGTTAACCAAAAGATGGATCAGATTGTCGTAGTTGACTAGCGAAACAGTCAAATGCCCAGCGTCGACTTTAACTCCGTCGCGTTCAACGGACTCGACGCTCTCTCCAAATTTGCGCGTTAGCGTTAAGGCCATCGTTTGGTCGTCAGACAATTCGATACGTGCACCGATGTTGCCCTTGGTGGTTGTGCGCTCGATCCGAACTGTTCCCTTTTGCGAAAAGGTTAATTCAACCCTTACATCCAATTCATCGACCTGATTTGTTGAGCGTCGGACGGACTGGTTGAACGGGTTTGAATCATCAATTTCGACCGGCGCTGCGCGATCGCCTGAGTGCTTGTAGCATCTTCGATGCCGGTAGTCCAGAAAGTCAAACATCGCACCAGCTTTGTCGGATTCACCTGCTGAACCGCACTTGTGAACGATAGCTCCGCGCGAAAAACCCCATGCATCCTCTTCACGAGGAATGATCCGTTCCATGAGATCAAAAGAACGGTGCAGTGCGTCGGACGGTTTGGAATCAAAAACACAAGTTGAGACTTCCTTCCGAACTTCCTCCTGCTTTAGAGCGATTCGACCATCGACAATCAGATTGCCGTTCCGGAAGTCGATCGTCTCCCCGGGCAAACCAATGACTCGTTTGACCAAAACTCGATCGCCGCGCCGAAACGCAACAACATCCCAACGACCAACCGACTGTCCGACATTCAGCTTTACTTGGTCGGCAGGCCGAGTAACGATTTTCTCAAGATTTTGACGCCCGCAGTTTCCGCAAACCGCCGCGGAAATTCTTTTATCGTCTCCGGACACCCCATCGCAAGCGAACTTTAATCCGCACTCATCGCAGGTGGCAAGACCGTGCTCACTTTTAAAGGTCGGCGCCATCGAATGCCCCACGATCAGGCAATCGATCTGTTTGGGCTGTTGGCAACCGCATGCCAAAACCAGCAGCAATGCGATTGCCGGACAGTGGCGTAGAAACGTTTCACGGACAGGCATCTAATCGAGTATAGTGTTTAACGAGAATCCGGTGGTGGCCAGAGTTGCAAATTCTTTGGTCGGCGCTCGATTCAATCTTTCACATTCTATGAGGACGACGATGCACAAATTTCTTTCCTGGGCCGTTCTGGCTTGCACTATCCTTGCCATGACGAGCACTGGTTTTGCTCAAGATTCGAACTTTCACATCTACCTATGCTTTGGTCAATCCAACATGCAAGGGTCCGCCAAGATTGAAGCTCAAGACAAAACGACCCACGAACGTTTCTGGCTGCTTCAAGCGACCGACAGCAAAAATCCGCCTCGAAAAAAAGGCGAGTGGACCCTCGCTGAACCGCCGCTTTGCAGAGAGGGCACCGGTTTAGGACCGGCGAACAGTTTCGGCAAAACCATGCTCCAACACTTGCCCGAAGATATCAAAGTTGGCATTGTGCATGTCGCAGTCGCAGGATGTTGTATCGAGTTGTTCGACAAGCACCAATATCAGGACTTTACTGCAACGCACGAAGGAGCTTGGTTCAAGAAAATCATCAGAGCTTATGACGGCAACCCCTACGCCCATTTGATTGAACTTGCGAAAAAAGCACAAGAAAAAGGAATCATCAAAGGCGTGCTGTTGCATCAAGGAGAATCGAATGCGGATGACGAAGACTGGCCGTCGAAAGTAAAAGTTGTTTATCGCAATCTGATAGAAGACCTGTCACTAGATCCGGAAGAAACGCCACTTTTGGTTGGTGAAGTTGTCCACGCTGACTACGACAGTTGTTGCTCAAAGATAAACACAACCATGTTGCGATTGCCGAAGATCTTACCAAATTCACATATCATTTCATCGAAAGGATGTCCTCCGCAACGCGACAAAATTCACTTCAACTCAGCAGGCGCTCGACTGCTGGGTAAGCGGTACGCCTATAAAATGCTCGAGACGATGGGAATCAAGGTAGACAGCCCTTAACCGCATGTCGCAGTCAACAAAACAAGCCGCTTCCTTGACTTGGATGATCGTGCTCGCCCTTGCGGTTCCCGTGATCCCATTTTTGCTTTTGGGATGGTGGCTCGAACCGGCAATCGAGTCTCTGGCCACCAACACGGTTGCGATACAGCCGTGGCAGTCCGCGGCGCTGATTCTGATCGGCTTGGCAATTGATATCTTCCTGCCAGTCCCGTCGAGTCTCCTTTTGACGTTCGGCGGCCAGTCGCTTGGCATTTGGAAAGGTATGCTGGTTGGGTGGGCTGGCCTAAATCTATCCGCGGCGATTGGGCTATGGACCAGTCGAAAGTTTGGCCTTGTGATCATCGAGCGATTCTCGACAAAAGAAGCGGTCAATGATGTTGAAAGATTGAGTCAATGGCCGCTGTGGTGGATTCTGTTTGCCTGCCGCCCATTGCCGATTCTTGCGGAGGCCAGTGTCATATTGTCGGGAATCAACCAGATTCGGCCAATTCAATTCTGGCCACCGGTTCTGTTGGCGAATCTGATCATTGCGGCGGCCTACAGCTGGCTGGGGGCGTCAGCTGCCGAGAATGACTGGTATGTCACCGCGCTGGTGATCTCGATGCTGCTCCCGCTGAGTTTCATCGGTGCGCGTTACATTTGGAAAAGGTATCGGCTAACGCAGTAGAGTTAACAACTTTTGCTGACTGGGGACTGCAAAGTCGCGACGACTTCGACTAAAACAAGGCATAGGCGACACGCAGTCGTCTTTGTTTGGTGGTTTCAGAAACGTTTGGGAAGGTTTTGTAATGAGTGGCGACGTTCACGTGATGAAGCATCCTTTGGTCGATTGTCATTTGACAGCGCTGCGTGATAAAACCACATCCGGTGCGGGATTCCGGCAAGCGGTCAAGATGCTTTCGACATTGCTGGCCTACGAGGCGACGGCCAATCTAAGAACAACCGTCAGACCGGTAGAAACGCCGATCACGACATGCGATGGACATGATCTTAATCGGCGCGTTGGGCTTGTCCCAATTCTGCGGGCGGGAGTTGCGATGGTTGAGCCGATGTTGGATCTTATTCCCACCTCCGAAGTTTGGCACTTGGGAATGTACCGCGACGAAGCAACGGCAAAACCTGTTCACTACTACAGTAAACTTCCTCCAAACCGCCCCGTGGAAGTAGCGTTTGTCCTCGACCCAATGCTGGCCACAGGCGGATCGGCGCTGATGGCGATCAATGCCATCAAGGAGTGGGGCGTTACGGAAATCAAAATGCTTTCCATTATTGCCTCACCGGAGGGCATCGAGCGCATGCAGAAAGAGCGACCGGAAGTCCAAGTGCACACATGCGTCATCGACGAGCGCCTGAACGAGGATCATTTCATTGTTCCAGGCCTTGGTGACGCCGGCGACCGAATCTTCAACACGACCGGGTAAAATGAGTCTGCATGTTTTCGGCTGCCCAGAATGCTCACAGCCGTTCCAAGTCGATTCCAACCAAGCTGGTCAGCAGGTTCGTTGCCCGAGCTGCGACGCGGTTGTGCAAATCCCAGAGTCTCTGGGAAATCCCGCAGAAACTGAAACCCCACCTACACCGCCAGAAGTCCCCGAGGCGTTTGCTTGCCCTTCTTGCGAATCGGCGTTTGGAGTTCTGGCGTCGATGTATGGCACCACCATGGCGTGCCCTCATTGCGGCCAAGCGGTAGCCATCGAACGTGCGCTGCCCTCCCCTGCCCCGCAGATTGATGTAACGGCTACGAGGGCTCCGGTTAGCGATGCGGCAGAAAAAATTGTGGCCGCGCAGCAGAGTGAATTCTCGATCAAAACGGAAGAAGATACAAATTCCGAGCAGGCTGATGCAAAAGAGGAAGCGGTCGAACCAGAGCTGGTGGTGTTTGAGCCGCAAAACGTCGATCACCTGTTGCCGCCGCGATTTGCAACACCGGACCCTGCATTCATCTATCGCCGGGGAGCATCAACGGATCAGGTGCTCCTTCCGCAAGCAGACGGTGGAATCCAAGCGGTCAGCAAC
>CAYTPS010000130.1:0-10303 GCA_964439245.1 uncultured Pirellulaceae bacterium
GCCAATATGTTCGCCTAATGTTTCAGCCGGTAGTTACAGAAATAAAGGTAGGTCTTGAGCGAGGCTGATCGAGGGGGGCGTGTCGAGCTTTTCTGCGAAGAGTCAAACTGGTCGCAAAATGGCGACACGTTAAGAAATCAGGTTCCGTCCCAAATAAGTCCGTTTATTGCTGTCCGTAAAACATTCCGTTGAAGAAGTCTGCCTTGCCGCGGTGACACCTTTGGTCACGTTGACATCAAATAAAAAACAAACTTCTTCCCATCCAATTGATTTGGAGCAGTAACGCAGAAGACTGTAGGGCTGGCCGAATGAGTCTTCCGTTTTGCCGTTCCGGGCGAGTCGACCATCATTGTGACTCCCCCCTAAAATTCTTCGTGACTAGAGAAACAATCAGTTAACGTTAGCTAATCCCACGTTAGCAGCGGGGTTGGTAACCGGGTTGCCCGCAAATCATGCTCCCAACTCATTAAGAAACATCAATATATCGGTGTCACGGGGGGTGTCAACACAAAATGTTGTGTCTGAAACGCTATCAGATTCTCATTCGTGCCGAAGCGCACGTGTTTCCCTAAGGAAGCAATGGCTTTGAAGACATTTTGTTTATCAACGGCAGCGAAAATTTTTTTTGTTGACTGCAAAGCTATCAGCAGCCAGCGTTTCTACTTTACGCAGCTTCACAATAAGAATGCAAACTGCTGCAAGCAAAACAGAACCAGGCGATGCGCCTGAGTCAAAAACAGAAGAGGACTGAGAGGCCGAATTGAAAATCTGTTTGATCTGTGATTGCTAAGCTGCGCGTTTGAGCAGCGTCAGCGGCACGTAGAATTTGGAGTACTTCTCTCCATCTTCGTAGCGGATCCCTTTCGGGTCGGGGACTAAAACCGTGGCCCGTTTGGTGATACGGTTGACGAACCCTCGATGACGTTGACCACCGACCAAGAAGGTAACTTCATCTCCGCAGGCAATCCCCAGTTTTTTGCGTGCCACGTCCCTCGGAGTCAACAGCGTATGGTTGGATTCGGTGTGCCCAAAAAGCCTGCGAACTGAATTTCTAAATGGTTTGGCGGCGCAATTTGAATCGCGAAACAACAACAGTTCAGCCAGGTGGAGCATCTCGTGTTCCATGATTCTCTGAAGTGCTTCTAACCGGTTCCGGCACATCATTCCGCCAACTTTAGCGACGTCATCAACGCGGAAGGTATCGAACAGCGGCGTTGTTGCGATGGCGATCTCGAATTCGGGGGGAGACTTGGTGTAACGGGATTGCTGCATCGTAGTCATCCCGCCGGTGGTTGTCATGCGTGTCGACAGTCGGAAGGCTAATGGCTTGTTTGAGGTCTGCTCACAGACGCTTCCAAGCATACCGTCAAAAAAGTGTTCGTCGGTAATTTGAAACAGCAGGCCAAGGTCTGCATTGGAAATAGAACTAAAGTGCCCGTTACTGATATTGGGAGAATTCCGAAGGACGAACTGGTAGACGGCCTTCTGCTTCTCATTGCGGGTAGAAGCAGAGATTTTCCTTTGTTGGAGAAGTTGCTGTAGTTTTCGAGCTTGCATTTTGTATGAGGAAGACAGTCGAACGCCAGCGCGTTCCCTATTCTTCCACCTTAGATCTGAAGCGATTCAGCCATCGTGCTGCCCGTATGATATCCCCGGTATTGCTCGACCTGCAATAGATATCTCGACCTGCAAATGCGCATTAAAAAAGGCTCGCCCAGCGATTTGCCGGACGAGCCAATTTGTCTAGTCATTATCTTTAGTCGCTTTAGGGAGCAACTGAGTCAGGCGAGCTATCTTCATCATCGATAGCAATTGCTGCTGCGATACCGCCCAGCAACGCCAAGCGAGCGATGCCGCTACCGCCGAGTAGTCCGCCGCCACCGCCGAATAGCCCGCCACCGCCGAACAATCCTCTACGTCGACCGCAGCATGTGTTGCAGCTGTTGCAAGAGTTGAAACTGCTGAAGTTCTCGGCTGCACCACAGCTTCCACCGGAAGCACATCCGCAACCAACAGATTCACCAGCGTACTCGATTGGAGATGAATCGCCGTAGACGATTTCTTCTCCGCCGTAGTACTCATCTCCAGCGTAAGAGATTTGATCGCTGACGAAGCCACCGTCACCTTGGCAAGTTGTGCAAACGTCTAGCGAAGCTGCAGCGTCTTCGTAAGCACCGTCTTGGTAAGAAACCAGAGCCACAGGAATCTCGTCGGTGTCAGCTGCAATCGCTGCAGTCTGAGCTTCAGGAACCGCTTCGAAGCTTACGGCTGCAAATCCAGTAGGACCAGCTGCGACGAAGTCGTAAACGCCAGGCTCAAGGTCGCTGACGCTGAAGTTACCAGCAGCGTTGGTGATTGCTTCAGCAACTTGCTCGTTGTCTTTGATGATGTATACAGAAGTTCCGTTGACTGCCGAAACCTCTCCCAGCATTGGGATAACGTTTCCAACCAAAGTGCCATTCTTGATGGTGACCTTGTTTGAGCCAACGACGTTAGAAGCAACTTCAGAAACTGTCGCGTCTTCGAGGACTGCAGAAGCAACTTCGGCTGGAAGTTGACCGTCAAGCAATTGCTTAACAACCGCAGTCTTGGGTGAAACAGCAGCAGCCTCGATCAGATTCAGTGAAGCATCGCCTGTATTGTCGACGACGCGGACGCCGTATGCAGCGAAGCCGTTCTTGCCTGTCGCAACGAAAGAGTAAACGCCAGACTGAACCGCGGTAAGCGAGAACAAGCCTTCCGAATCAGTTTTAGTTTGGCTTCTGACCTCACCATTTTGAATCAGGAACACTTGAAGATCAGCTAGGCCATTTGCCTTTGAGCCGCTCTCGATAGTCGCCAAACGTCCTTCAATGTTGCCACTGTCGTTCAGTGAGATCGTGTGATTTCGCTTGACGTTGATGGAATCGAAAGTCGCCGAGATGTCTGAAGACACTGAGATAGGGGCGTTTTCGATCATCCATTGATTCGCAGATGCTGCTGCAGTAGCAACAATTGGGAGGGCGAAAAGCATGGCTCCCAAACGAATAGATTTCCATTTATTTTTCATAAAAGTATCGCTTTTTAACAAGGCTGCAGAACTTTAGGATATTTGAACTAGACATCGTTTACAGTCGTCGCGTACAGGGAGTTTCGACGAAACTGAACCCCTATATATACACAACAACTTGCATTTCGTCAAGAAATTTGCACCTTAAAGTCCAAATTAGCTAAAACCCTCCTAAGTTGCCCACCTGCTTCAGTTGCGAGGTTTAACCGCCGTTAAGGTGCTCTCGGTATCCCTTGTGGCGGTTTAGTGGCGTTCGGAGATTACTCCTATTTCAGGACTACTGGCCGATCCGTACCTCGATCTGCCGATTCTGCCGCTTCTCCGAGCCAGCCATCCAGCACGAACAGCCAGTTTCATTGCTCCAGCCATCAGAACCGGATTCTTCGCATGAGCCACCGCGGTGTTGAGTAGCACTGCATCGAACCCCAATTCCATTGCGATAGCAGCATCGCTAGCGGTCCCAATCCCAGCATCTACGACCAGCGGATAGTCGGGATCATCTCGTTTCAAATCATCACGAATGATCTCCAAATGATTGGCATTGGCGATGCCCCGCCCCGATCCAATTGGGCTTCCCGCGGGCATGACGGCGACAGCGCCGGAGTCCTTAAGTCGCCGCGCGATAATGGGATCGTCGCTGGTGTAGCAAAGGACTTCAAAACCATCCGCGGTAAGTCTTTCGGTCGCCTTGAGTAACTCGATTGGGTCGGGCAGCAATGAACGGCTGTCTCCTAGAACTTCCAGCTTAACCCAATTGGCTCCGGGATTTTCAAGCCGTTTGAGAATCTCACGGCCCATTCTTGCACAGCGCACAGCAGTGTCGGCATCGTAGCAACCGGCCGTGTTGGGCAACAACGTGAATCTGTCTAAGTCGATGAAGTCAATGATGTTGCGGCCGGTACTGTCATGAAGCTTTTCTTGGCGAACGGCAATCGTCACACAGTCGCTACCGGAGGTGGCAAACGACTGCTGCATCGTTTCAAACGAATCGTAGCGACCGGTGCCGAGGATGAGTCGGCTGTTAAGAGTGTGGCTGCCAATACGCAGTGGCGGAATTGACAAAGCTTCTTCATCTGGCGGTATCGTTTGAGAATGTTCCATGTTTACCTACCCTCCTCCAACAAGCGTGACAACTTCCAGTTGATCACCGGGCGAGATGCGGGTGGTCTCATGCTGGTCTGCGGGAACGACCTCACGATTTAACTCAACGGCGATAGCTCGAGTTTTGATGTCCAGCAACTTCAACAACTCGGTAATGGTGCCACCATCAAACGGCACAGGTTCTCCGTTAACGATAACGCTTTTTCCAAAGTTTTGAGCCGCTTTTGGCTGATTTTCAGATTGGCTGGACGGGTTCGTAGACGAGCTCATTGAGGAACCTACAAATGAATTTTTGGGTCGTGTTGGAGTCCGGTTCGAAAAACATGTTCCCGAGCCACTACCGAGAAGACAACAGGCCATTTCTATGTGATCATCGACGCGAGCAAACTCACAAAACCGAGTGCAATTTACTCGGTTTCCGCCATGTCTCGGGCATGGTAGCTACTGCGAACAAAAGGGCCACTGGCAACTTTTTTGAAGCCAAGTTTTTTGGCTGATTCCCCCAACCATTCGAACTCGTCGGGAGTCACGAACCGGACAACAGGCAGATATCGATCGGTTGCCGGTTTGAGATATTGGCCTAAGGTTAAAAAGTCACAACCGACGTCACGTAGGTCCGCAAGAACTTCAAAGATCTCTTCGTGGGTCTCACCCAGGCCGAGCATCAATCCGCTTTTGGTTTTAATCTCAGGGGCTGTTTGTTTGACTCTTTTGAGCAGTTCTAGGGTCCACTTATAATCTGATTTTGGCCCTCTAACTCGACGGTAAAGCCGGGGAACGGTTTCTGTGTTGTGGTTGAACACCTCCGGTTTGGCCTCAATGACTCGATTAAGTCCCTCGGGAGTGTGGATGAAGTCAGGTGTCAAAACTTCCACCGAGGCTCCCGTTTTTTCTCGAACTGCTTTGATACACTGATAAAAATGCTCAGCGCCTCCATCGGGCAGGTCGTCGCGCGTCACTGATGTAATGACGACATGCTTCAAACCCAATCGGAGCGATGCCTCGGCCAGTCGTTGAGGTTCGTCCAGCTCCAAAGCCTCAGGTTTTCCGCGACTAACGGCGCAGAATCCGCAAGGGCGTGTGCAAACATTTCCCAAGACCATGAACGTCGCAGTATTTTGGGAATAGCATTCCATGCGGTTTGGGCATCGCGCGTTGTCGCAGACCGTTTCTAGATTCAACTCGCTTAGCAAATCGGTCGTATGGCCGACATTATTGCCTTTGGGAATATTGCGTTTGAGCCATTTGGGCAACCGCTGCGTAGGTTCGGCCTCCAAAGCAACGACATTGAATCCGCCCCCGCCTCCACATGATCCGCCGCCGCAGGATTCGGCGGCCCGCGATTCACCAATGACGGGAAGAGAGTTGGAAGGGCGCGAGGAAGTTTGGCTCATGAGCTATTCGTTGCTTATTTGACGCGTGAGATTGTCAGAAAGATATAGTTTCCATCGGATTGTTGATTGTAAAGTTCGTCCATGGCAGGGACTAGGTATATTCTGGTCGATGGCAGTAGGCCACTGAGAATAAGGATGTTCATTTGTGATCATTTACTTTGACGCCCATTAATTTGACAGCTGCGTTGGGCTATCATCTGTCTTATGGCCGGTAAGAAAAACAAAAAGAAGAAAGCTGCGGACAAGAAGAAGCCTGCAGACGGCTCAAAACGGATCACTGAGAACCGTAAAGCTCGTCACAAGTACGAGATCATGCAGCAGATCGAATGTGGCGTCGTCTTAATTGGCAGCGAAGTCAAGAGTTTGCGTGAGGGCAACATTTCGCTTAACGAGGCCTATGTGCGTGTCGAGAAGGGCGAACTGTGGTTGATTGGAGCCGACATTGCAGAATACCGTCAGGCTAGTTTTTGGAACCACAAACCCAGACGCTCGCGGAAACTAATGGTCCATCGCAGAGAACTAGACAAACTTTCCGAAAAATCGCTGACTCAAGGGATGACTCTTGTCCCACTGGCGATGTACTTTAACGCACGCGGCCTGGTTAAGGTGCTGGTTGGGGTTTGTCGGGGCAAGAAAATTCATGACAAACGTCAGGCAAACAAACAGGCCGATGCGAAACGCGAGATGGCCCGTCAGATGAAATCGGCCAATCGGCGCTAAGCCTGTGTTCTCCGACGCTTTGTCGATCAATCGATGCGGCCACAAAAAGGTGCAATTTCCTCTTCTCGCTTTGATTGCGTAGAAACCTTGGGCTTCAAATACGTATTATGTTATTGCTTATCCTGTAAGAGAGATCAGCAGCTGATCGTGTTATGCCTGCATCATTGAAAATCGAGGAGACTATTTTGGGTTCCAAACAGAAAAGCCGTCGTCAGTTTTTGAAGACGTCTTCCATTGCTGCGGTAGGCGTTTCGATGCCGTATTTTTTCTCCTCCAAGCCCGGATTGGCGTTTGAAACCGCCAGCAAAAATGATCGTGTGCCAATTGGCTTGATCGGGGCCGGCGGAATGGGCGTTGGCAACATGCACGCTGCAAAGAAATGGGTGGATGTCGTCGCAATTGCCGATGCGGACAAAAGTCGTCAGGAATCCGCCAATAAGAGGCTCAGCGGCGGTAAAGCCGACATGTACGACGACTATCGCGAAATCCTCTTGCGCGATGACATCAAAGTTCTGCACATTGCCACTCCCGATCATTGGCACACTAAACCGCTTATCGAAGCGATGTTGGCTGGAAAGGATGTCTACTGCGAGAAGCCTCTGACGTTGACGGTCGATGAGGGCAAACTTATTCGACGCGTCCAAGAAGAGACCGGTCGCGTGGTCCAAGTTGGTACCCAACAGCGCAGTACTTTCAATCGCTTTGTCAAAGCTATCGCCATCGTTAAGGAAGGACGTCTCGGCAAGATCAAGCGCTTGGAAGCTTCTATTGGGGGTGCTCCTTCGAGTGACGCTTTACCGGTCGCCGATGTTCCCAAGGGGCTCGATTGGGATCGCTGGCTGGGACCAGCGCCGGCGGTCGACTATCGCGCCGGTAAGAAGAAGGGAAAACGCCCACCTTCAAATTGCCACTACGAATTCCGTTGGTGGTACGAGTATTCCGGTGGAAAGCTAACAGATTGGGGGGCTCACCACGTTGATATTGCGGCTTGGGCGCTTGAAGCAAATGGGCAGAGTAATTCCCTCATCTCTCTTGACGGAACAGCTGAACACCCCGTCGAGTACAAAGACGGTTTGCCTCAGCAAAACGACCGTTATAACACTGCAACCAAGTTCAAATACACCGGCAAATTTGCTGACGATGTTGAAATGGTGATTCAAAACGGACCCGGCAACGGAGTTTTGATCGAAGGTGAAAAAGGTCGGATCTTTGTCAACCGAGGCAAGCTGACTGGCAAGCCAGTGGAAGATTTGAAAGACAATCCTCTGCCAGAGAACGCGATCAAGGAAACCTATAAGGGGTTCGAGCCAATTGAGAACGAGCGTAAGGCTCATTGGGCTAATTTCCTGAAGTGCGTCGACGAGCGTAAAGAGCCGATCTCGGATGTGCATTCCCACATGCGAATGCTGAACATCTGTCATCTGACTGGAATTGCAGCTCGTTTAGGGCGCGGCATCAAATGGGATGACAAGACAGAGCAAATTGTTGGCGATGATGTGGCCAATTCGATGCTCAAGCGTCCTTATCGCGCAGGTTACGAAATTGACATGAAGGCTCCCGAGCCTGCCGCGGCCAACGGGTAGGGTAACGCAGCAAGAAGCACAGAACCTTTGCCCCGAGACTCTTTTAGAGCTTCGGGGCTTTTTTGTGGGCATTTGGTGCGCTGGCAGGACATCAGGTCAATGAGCAGCGCTTGGTTGGTTTAGCATCGTTCAACGCAGCCGCTCTAGCAAAATTCAAAATCGATCGAACCAGCGATTCTCAATCCCGTATCCTCAAACGGCTCGATATGCTTATAGTGTTATGCTGACTCTTTCGTCACCACGATCATCCCGCGCTCCATTGCCTCACGCATGCTGGAACTCTCCGATATAAAAAAGACCTTTCTCCAACCGGAGGGGCCGCGCGTTCCGATTCTCGACGTTCCCGAGTTTCACGTTGCAGCAGGTGAACAAGTGGTTTTGCTCGGGCCCAGTGGTTGCGGGAAGACAACGTTGCTGCACGTTATCGCCGGCTTAACCAAACCCGATTCTGGTAAAGTTGTCATCGACGGCGTTGAGCTGACGAAATATTCCGAAGCCGTACGCGATCGAATTCGTGCTGACAAACTGGGGTACGTTTTCCAGACGTTCAATCTACTCGATGGGTTTTCCGCACTTGAAAACGTGCTGCTGGGCATGACTTTCGCCAAAAAGAAAATCGATCCGGCTCGTGCAAACAGTTTGTTAAATGAAGTTGGACTGGGCCACCGATTGGGAAATAAACCCCAGCAACTCTCGGTCGGCGAACGCCAGCGCGTTGCCGTTGCTCGCGCTTTGGCCAACGAGCCGAAGTTATTACTGGCCGATGAGCCGACGGCCAATGTCGATCCGCAAAACCAACAAAACGTTGTCGATCTAATCCGCACCAATTGCCGCAAAGAGAACATCTCTGTGCTGTTGGTGACGCATTCGATGGAGGTGGCCAAGCAATTTGACCGGATCGTTCAATTGGAGGCTCTAAATTTGGTGGTACGTGATGCTCGTTCGGCCGTTGCCGCTGACGCGGGCCTATCATCGGGCGAATCGAGCCAGCCAGAGGACTCGGAGGCTCAAGCATGAACGTTTTCAAAATCGCTTGGCGAAGCATCCAGCATCGCGGCCTAGGGTCGCTACTGACGATCATCTCGATGGCACTTGGCGTCATGATGGTGGTCACCGTCTTGACCGTTCACGGCATGGTGTCTCGCGCCTTCAATGACAACAGTAATTTTGGCTACAACATTTTGGTTGGTGCGCGCGGTGGCGAGTTGCAGTTGGCTTTTAGCTCGGTCTACTACTTGGCGTCGCCGGTAGAGAACGTTCCCTACGAGTACTACCTTGCATTTTGTGATGAGGCGACTCGTAATCGCGAGCTGAAGAATTCCATTGCTTGGGCGGCCTATCAACATGAGTCGTCGGCCCTGAAACTGGCATCGGGGGGGGCTGATGCTGGAGAAACGTCCTTGCTTGATGCCGTGTTCGAGGAAAATTTTGCTTTCCAACAGGAATCGCGGATGGGCGTTAACGCCGGAGGGCTGCACGATGGTTGGACGCATACGGCGGTGCCAATCAATTTGGGTGATTTTTGGGTCGACGAAAACACGGGGGCGGCGTATCGCTGTGTGGCGACTAAGCCAGATTTCTTCAACAGAATGGTGATCTCGATTGATCCCGAAAAGAAATTTGAATTCTCTCAGGGACGATGTTTTGAGGAGTTCAATGAGCAGCACGGCCACTACGAGGCCGTCATTGGCGAAACCGTGGCTCGAAGGTCGGGGCTGAAGATTGGCGACACGTTGCAACCTACTCACGGTGATCCTAATGCTCCTGATTCTCATATTCACGAGACTGATTTTCACATCGTTGGTATTCTCAAACGCACGGGCACGGCTAACGACCGCGCTCTATTCTTGAACATGGAGGGCTTCTTCCTGATGGAAGGCCATGCCAAGACGCTCGAAGACGATTCAGTGCTTGGAAAAGCGGCCGCCGCGCGAGAGAAGAAAGCACGTGAGGAATTTGAAGGGGCAGCCGACGCCAGTGCTGACGTCGAAACAGATTCCAACAGTGAGGCGCACAACGAAGTGGCCAGTTCTGATTCACGGTGGCTCGAACCACTTCAAATGGAGAAACGGGAGGTTACATCGATACTCATAAGAACGATTGTTGCCGACGACGGTACTGATACTGTCGGCTTTATTCTACCGGCGGTGATTAACGAAGGCGGATTGGAAACGACATTAGATTGGTCCTCTTTCCGCCCGGAAAAAGCACAGAAGGCGGCTCAGGCGATTAACCCGGTCATGACTGTGACTTCGCTGTTTTCATCATTCGTCGATCCTATCCGGTGGGTGTTGTTGGCGCTCACCTTGATGATTTGCATTGTATCGGCGATTGGGATTTTGGTCGGTATCTATAATTCGATGACACAACGCCGACACGAGATCGCGGTCATTCGAGCCCTCGGCGCCAGCCGCCAAAAGGTGATGGGCATCATGCTGTGCGAGGCGATGCTGATG
>CAYTPS010000130.1:10313-11769 GCA_964439245.1 uncultured Pirellulaceae bacterium
CGGATGCCGGGGCTCTTCGGCGCGGTGCTTTTGGGACTGCTGGGGTGGGCGGCCGGCCATGGACTTAACGCCGCGCTCGGTCCGATCATCGAACAACGCACCAACGTGCAAGTTGGGTTTTTTGACTTCGCTCCTAAAATTCCGCTGGCCAATTTTTGGGGTGGGCAGTTTTTACCAAATTGGGCGATGGATTGGGCTATCTCGCCAGAGTTTCTCGTTGTTCCCGGCATGATTTTGCTGGCTGTTTTAGTCGGGATTTATCCTGCGATTTCGGCTTACCAAACGGACGTTTCTAAATCGCTGGGTAAGTAATTACTGGTGCCCTAAGTCACAAAAAACGGCACAGGCCAAAGCCTGCGCCGTCTGGTTTTCATGTCACAGATTTTTTCATCTGAAACCGAAGCTTAGCCTTTTCTAGCGCAATCGCAGTCAGCCGCTCCCGTGCAGACGCAGTTTTCGCAGCTGCAAGTATCGCCAGGGCATTTGCACTGACAGTCCTTACACAAACACTCACCTTTGCAGCAGCACGTGACAGTGGCTACATCATCTGATGAGGCTTTCTTGCTGCAATCGCAGTCAGCCGCTCCCGTGCAGACGCAGTTTTCGCAACTGCAAGTATCGCCAGAGCATTTGCACTGACAGTCCTTACACAAACACTCACCTTTGCAGCAGCACGTGACAGTGGCTACATCATCTGATGAGGCTTTCTTGCTGCAATCGCAGTCAGCCGCTCCGGTGCAGACGCAGCTTTCACAACTGCAAGTATCGCCAGAGCATTTACACTGACAATCCTTACACAAACAATCACCTTCACAGCAGCAGGCCGTTTTGGCCGCTGCGTCTGGTGATACTCCGGTCGTAGATGTTCCGCATCCCGCTACAACAAGTAGGGTAAGCGCAACAAAGCCGTACTTAATTAAAGACATATCTGTTTCTCACTAAAAGAATAATTGAACTAAAACAAGGACAATCTATTCTTCGTTAGTTGAGCCAAACGCAAAGAAACGCGTGAAGGCGTAACGATCTCAGGTCAGGAGAACAAACCTGGCTGAGTGCTACCTTGGATACGCTTTGGTTCGAAAAATATTCCGACCGTTGGAGTGGCAACAGAGCTGCGTCCGTCAATTCGGATTGGCAGATCAGTTGACTGCTTTCAGCGACCTCGATCAGATCGCAATGGCATTGCCCGTTGCTAGTCGCCATTTCGTCTTGTCGGAATAGTCGATGCCGCTGGTGGTAGCGGTCGGTTCGGCTAAGCTTCGCGATGTCAGCGCGTCGTCAGAAATGTATTCGTAGATTTTGGTGCCAACTTGAACACGCTGGCCTTTCGTTACGGCGGATGTCGTGGCGCTAGTGAGCCTCGATGTGAAGTAGACATGGTTTCCGCCAACGAATCCTTCTACGTTGCTGAATTCTCGGATGCTCAGCGCGGCGTTTTCTTGCAAAATGACGGATA
>CAYTPS010000131.1:0-11702 GCA_964439245.1 uncultured Pirellulaceae bacterium
CTTTACGATATCTCCGCAAGTGTCCCAAATCGGGTTCAATAGTAGGCGCCTGTTGGTTTTGGAAATACGACGGACGGCTCTTCCAACACTGTCCTTTTCTTGGAAAAGAGTGCTCGATCCGACAATTATTCGCCACAAGGTGGTCCTCCGACCAACGTTAACCATCACCAGTATGGCATCTATGCGACTAGCTGGGGAACGTTGGCCTACGGCCAACCGGATGTAGGCAGACCGCCAGTGTTCCCAGACAGTTTCCGAGTCACCGATTCGAGTGGAGCAGTCAATGAAGCGTCCACTAATTCTATCTTGAATTCTGGAGTTGGAGCGGCACATCCCGGCACGTTCAATACCGTGTTGGGAGATGGTTCAACTCACGCAGTGAGTCTGAACGTTACCTCAGAAGATCTCTATAAGCTAGGGCATCGATCAGACGGTCAGGTGATTAGTGTTAGTGAACTGTAGATTTGCAAAAGCATGTCTCCCAACATGTTCCTAGCACTACCACTATCGATAAATCTCTGTTGAAAAATGTCAGGCGGTAATTCTTCTTCGTAGCCGATCTCGTAAGAGATTCGAAAACTTGCTTTTCGGCAGTCCCGAGTCTTGCGACCAAGGCTACGAAGTATTTGATGCATCAGGAGTTTGTCTGCAGAATGCGGCAGACATCAAATCATCGTTATTGCGTTTCAAAGGAGCTCACGTGTCGGATTTGCTTACCTTCCGGTTCAATCAGATTTTGTCTTTACTGGCTATCTGTGGAACTCTCTTCTTTGCGAGCTGCGGCCCGAGTGACCCTTTTGCCGCTAGACTCCAAGAGCGGAACAAATTGAACATTCAAAAAATGGCAAATGCCTACAATTTGTACGCAACTAGATTTGAGCAAAGGGGACCTAAGTCGCTAGAAGAATTCAAGGAGTTCCTAGCCTCAAACAAGAGCATTGAAAGAAATCTGAGCCGATTGGCGATTGATCGAGATGAAATCGATAGTTATTTCAATAGTACTGTTGATGACGAACCGTTTGATTTTCGGTGGGGTGTCAGAGTGCCGCCGGTCAATCCAACGACGCCTGTAGTGTTCGAGAAAACGGGCAAGGACGGCGTCCGCCGGGTTGGTCTCGCCAATGGTCATATAGTCGACGTCACCAGCGACGAAGAGTATGACCGTTTAAAGGCTGGTAAAGTCTCTAAAGCTAATGTTCCAGCTTTCGTGGAAACCGCAGAGTAAAATGTACCCTGTTGGTTGCCCTAGCGCGGTACATGATCCAGAAATCGATTCGCCGTATTTCCTGCGAACATGCCAACCAGTACTGACGCAAGAAACGTTCGATAGCCGTAAGTTTTGTAGTACCCAGAGAAAAATGCTAGGCATTGCTTAGGAAGGCCCAGTAGCGGACGACGATTGTCCGATTCCATTTCAGCCGCAAGCGTAGCACTAGTTTGGTCTTGTGCGTATTGCTGTGCGGGCTGTGACATTGCACCGAACTGAGACGGGATCAGTCGTGGCTGCCATTGGCTGTTGCTGTTCTGCTCATAGCCGATGTTCGAGTAGGCAACAGTTTGTGCAGTGAATGCGTTTGGTTGACCTGGCATAAACGCTGGTTGCTTCTGCGCCGTTTCGTGTCCGCCGAACACGCCGATCGCGTTTCCGACACTGCCACAAAAAATGACGATTGAAACTGTCAACAGAAGGTTTCCAAATCCTAACAGTCCACGCTTGCGCAAGATCGTGAGCGTTGCCACGACGAGGGTAAGTGGATAGGTCAGGAGTGCAACAGACCACATTTCCCATAAGTGTTGCGTAAATGGAATGGCGTTGTCAGAGGGGCTGAACAGCATGAAGAACGCTGGAACGACCCCCGATACCAGCGCGGTGACCAAAATCGCAGTGCGAACTCCTGCGCGACGCGTGGCTCTCAAGTCACTTGCGATGGTGGACGCGCGAGGCGCTTGGTTTTGTTTTGATTTGCGAGAGAGAAACACAGGTTTGTCCGAGAGAGAGTTCATTTTCAGCCAACGGCAATTTCCAGTCGGCAGGGTATCGAGGTGGTCGGTGCGCGTCGACGCTGACTTTTGCTTTGCTGGCATACATTCACTGTCTAAAATGCTCAACGCCTGCGATTCGGTCCGTGTTCGCTCGAGCGCAATATATCTGGCAAGCCATCTTTGCTGTCACATAGCTCAAGCTTAAGATGAGGCGTCAATACTGCGTTTTTCGACATATCAGTCCCTCAACTCTCACCCCGATTGCCTGTGAAGAAACAACCTCTGACAACAGATTTCTCCGGAACGATGATCCTCCTGGGGACGGGGACTTCGGTCGGGGTACCGGCGATGGGTTGCAGTTGCGATGTGTGCACTAGCGACGACCCGAAAAACAATCGCACGCGTTGTAGTGTGATTTTAGGTCTGCCGCAGGGGAATCTGTTGATCGATACTTCACCGGATCTCAGGCAGCAATTATTGCGCGAGAAAATTGGGATCGTCCATTCCGTTGCCTACACGCATGAGCACAGTGACCACGTGATGGGGTTCGATGATCTACGTTTGTTCCAATTTTATTTGGGGCATCCAGTGCCGCTTTATTCGACGCCGGTTGTGAAGCAGAGACTTGAAAAGGCGTTTGACTACGCTTTTGATGACGGCCCGAAGACTCATGCGGGGGCAGCGCCGTCAGTTGACATACACGTAATTGAGGGCGGCAAAGCCTTTGATGTGCTGGGTGCGTCAGTGCTACCGATACCGTTGAAGCACGGTCCCAAGTTTGACGTTCTTGGCTTCCGCGTAGGCGATGTGGCCTATTGCACAGACGTCAGCCATATTCCCGATTCGAGTATGGTGATGTTGCAGGGGCTGGATACTTTAGTGCTCGATGCGCTTCGTCCAGATGCTCACGTAACACATTTCAACATCGAACAAGCGTTGGAAATCGTCGATCAGCTCAAGCCTCGGCAGACTTACTTCACCCATTGCTCTTGCAGCATGGACTACCGAAGCGTCAATCCAACGTTACCGCCCGGAGTTGAAGTGGGTTATGACGGTTTAAAGATCAAACTGGTTTAGCATCTTTTCGATTGCAGTTCACACAGCGATGGTAGGGGCGGTGCCGCATGAATCAGCAAAACGTTTTGGTTATCTCTCACCGGCGATCGGGAACACATCTGACGATTGACTCCATCCGAAATAACTTCAAGGCACTTCGGAAGTCTCCCTACACGACGTTGGAAACGTTAGACAGCGCTCATCCGGATCACCGTTCGGTTACCGAATTTATGCGGGCCATTTCAGATCATCGGTGTGTGATCAAGGTCCACTATCTTCCAGATATTTCGCGACACCTTGCGTTCGAGGAAGCTCGGTGCGCTGAAAAAGTGTTCAGTCGATCGAAACGAATCTACGTTGTACGAAATGGGCTTGATGTGCTGGTGTCTCTCTATGAGTTTCGTCGTGGTCATGATCCATCGGTGAGCGATATGAGCTTTAGTCAGTTCATTCGCGAGCCTTCTTTCGATCGGAAAGCAGGAACTTTCGACAAGGTCACTTACTGGAAGCATCATGTGGAATCGTGGTTGAATTTACCTCAGGCAGATCAAATGCTGGTCCTTCGTTTTGAGCAATGGGTTAACGACTATCACTCGACGATTAAGCAGGTGGCTCAGTTCATTGGTTTGTCCAAAGATTGGTTTCGTACGGATGTTCGAATGGGTGCCTCGTTGGGAAAGAAGAGCAACCAGATCCAGAGAACATGGGTGGAGCCACGAAAAGGCCAAATTGGAGATCACGTAATTTATTTCACTTCAGACGATCTCGAATATTTTTATTCCCATTGTTCCGATCTGATGAAAGAGCTTGGGTATCAAGATGCACGGGCTGCAAAATGAAGTTGCCCAAATTTTTAAGTTGGTGATACAATCTTTACCAATCGAACGTAGCATGATCAGCAAATAGAATCTTGGCTTCGTACTAAAAGCTTCGCACACGATTTCTTCGAAAAAGACTCAACATGAGCAACAACATCTCACACGGAATTCATGACGATATTACCCAATGCATTGGACGTACGCCGATGGTGCGTCTCCGGCGCGTAACAGAGGGTTGCGTAGCGGAAGTCATTGCTAAAGTTGAAAACATGAACCCTTTGTGGAGCGTCAAAGACCGAATCGGTCGTGCCATGATTGATGCGGCCGAGCGCGACGGGTTGATCAAAGAAGACACAATTGTGATCGAGCCCACAAGTGGCAACACCGGGATCGCACTGGCCTATGTTTGTGCCGCTAGAGGATATCGGCTGCAAGTCACCATGCCAGATAGCATGTCGATGGAACGTCGCCGGCTGTTAACGGCGTTGGGGGCCGAGCTGATACTGACTCCCGGTGCCGAAGGGATGCCCGGGGCGATTCGCAAGGCGACCGAAATCTCGCAATCGGGAGACAATTACTTCATGCCTCAGCAATTCAATAACCCAGCTAATCCCCAAGTACACCGCGAAACGACCGCCCTCGAAATCTGGGAAGACACTGAGGGTAAAGTTGACATCTTTGTTGCTGGTGTAGGGACCGGAGGAACGATTACCGGATGCAGTGAAGTCTTGAAGGAAAAAAATCCGGATCTTAAATCGATTGCTGTTGAGCCTTTCAACAGTCCGGTAATTACTCAACGAAGAAATGACCAACCGCTGCAACCCGGCAAGCATTCGATTCAAGGGATCGGCGCTGGCTTTATTCCCGACATCTTGAACGTTGATGTGATTGACGAAGTTTTCCAAGTGACCGACGAGCAGTGTGTCGAGATGGCGCGGGAACTCTCGACCAAGGAAGGGCTGTTTTGCGGCATCAGCTGCGGTGCTGCCGCCTCGGCGGCGATCGCAGTCGCTCGCCGACCGGAGAATGCGGGTAAGCGCGTCGTGGTCGTGCTGCCTGATCTCGGGGAGCGCTATTTGTCTACGACGTTGTATCCTGCTGGTTAGTGTTTCATCAAAGCCTAGTTTTGGGCTCTGCCGTTTTGATAATAGCCGGCTAACGTTCACAAGGCAAACCAGTGAAACACTGCGCTTTAGGTGCTACCATTTCCCCTACAGTCTAGCAAAAGGGAAAAATCGCCAGTAAAAGTCGACTGGTTTCACCATTTCCCCCCCCATTAAAGTAGATCTGAGGTGCCTTCAGGCTCAGTCTTAGCTATAGTGTTAAGATAACCTAACAAATTAAATTCGCCGTTCTTCTGGCGATATTAGTTGGCGTTCACGTGCTCTTTTCTAGTTCCGCACGACTGGTCTATCGAGCGCCCGACCAACTTTTGAAGGGAGAATCGATGACAATGCTTTTTCTTTCAGGACCACGTATGCCCGCGCACAAAAAATCGAAGTCGGCCTTCACGTTAGTGGAACTGTTAGTGGTAATTGCCATTATCGGAATCTTAATCGGGATGCTGCTGCCGGCAGTTCAGCAGGTCAGAGCGGCAGCGCGTCGTACAGCGTGCCAGAACAACCTCAAGCAGATTGGGTTGGCGGTCCTCAACTACGAATCTGCATACGGTAAATTTCCGCCTGGTCAAACTTGGACGGCGCTCGAAGGTGATCCCAACCGTCTGGACTACAGTTGGATGGCATTGGTGCTGCCGTTCATTGATGCCAAAAACATTTACGATGGCATTGATTTCGAACTCCCCTACCTAAATCCGGTTAACCTAATATCAGCCGGAGAAATAGTGCCAGCCTACCTCTGTCCCAGCACAGCCCTAGAGGATGGTGCACGTTCTGACAATGTGATTATCGAATTTGAAGGAGTATTGGGCGAGAGCGAAGGCCTAGTTGGCGTGGACCTAGGTTGTACTGACTACATGGGCATCGCAGGGCCTAAGCAATCCAATGAAAACCCTGTAACTGGAGAAAACTACGAGCGGCAGCATGGTGTCATCATCGGAACCAAAGGGCTGCTCAATGAAGCGCGGATACTAGTTCCGCCAAGTGTGACCTTTGGAAAAATTACCGATGGATCATCCAATACGATGATGGTCACCGAGTGCACAGGCCGTGGCACCGAACAAGAGGACAACGATCCCAACGGCGCGTGGATTTCAGGCAAAAATATCAGCCACATCAATAAGCAGGTGAATTCCGAGAAGGCTGGCCGATCGTGGAACGACGAGTTGATCTTTTCGCAGCATTACGGAGGCGCAAACGGCGTTTACGCCGACGGTTCGGTGCACTTCATTTCTGCCGAGCTGTCCGAAGAACTGCTTTTGGCGCTGTGTTCACGCGATGGTGGCGAAGTCAATCCGGACTTGTAATCGGATACCTCAACACCTTTTTGTTTCAACCTTAATTTTATCTTTCGTTTATGCAGTCGTTTCAAGTCAGTCGTCACGAGTTGAAGTATCTGGTTACCGAGGCGCAAGCAAGCGCTGTCCGCAGCGAGATTCAAAGCTACCTGCGCCCTGACCAAAACACTGGCTCTGATGGAAACTCCTATCGCGTGCAGAGTCTATATTTGGATTCACGCGACAGTCAGTGCTACAACGAAACTCTTTGCGGCGTCAAGAATCGATTTAAGCTACGTATGCGCTTCTACGATGATGCTCCCACGTCGCCAGTGTTTTTAGAAATAAAGCGTCGCGTCACGGTCGTCGTTCAGAAAAAACGGGCGGCTGTTAGCCGCACAGCGGCGCACCAACTATTAAAAGGTCATGCTCCCTCTCCAGATATGCTGCTCAAAGACAGCGCCGCTCAGCGAGACGGATTGGAAAGTTTCTGTCGACTGCGAGACCGATTGGCGGCTGTAGGGAGAGTGTTCGTCGACTATCAGCGTGAGGCTTGGGAAGATGCACGTGGCAACCAATATCGTGTAACTTTCGATCGAAATGTACGTGGGAGCATTTACGTGCCTGGTTCTGGACTGAGGGTCCCACCACAGTCGGCACTCTCGGGAATTAATGGCGTCGTTTTAGAAATGAAGTATACCAATCAGCCGGCTTTATGGATGGACGAGATTGCCAGGCGGCACAACTTGCAACCCGTGTCGGTTCCAAAATATGTCGAGTGCGTGGATGTGACGTTGGGAGCATCGAACAATCAGCCCTGGTCTGGAGCACTCATCGGAGACTCTGTGTCGAACTTTAATCCGGAGGGAATCTAATGGACCAGTTCTTCGATATGTTTACCTTAGCCAACCCCGTAACGACGATACCCGTTGCCACAATGTTGCTTTCCCTGCTAATGGCCTGCGCCATCGGGCAAGTCGTGGGCTGGACGTATTTGTGGACGCATGTTTCGCCTTCGTATTCGAAGTCATTTGCTGCATCACTTGTTACGCTCCCGGTCATTGTTTGACTAATGATGATTCTGATGGCGGGCAGCACTGCAGTCGCATTCGGATTGCTGGCGGTATTTGCCGTAGTGCGATTCCGCAACGTCCTCAAAGATACGCGCGATACTTCGTTTATTCTGTGGGCGATTGTTGAAGGTATGGGCGTTGGAACAATGCACTACACAGAAGCGATTTGCGGGTTAGTGGTTGTCGGCTGTCTTATCGCGTATCTCTGGTACAGCGATTTTGGATCGCGGCAGCAATTTGATGCGACGCTGTCGATCGACCTAGGTCCCACGTCGATGCCATTAGACGAAATGCTTGGTCCAATCCTTGACCGTCACGCGGCGAAATGGAAGAAGGCCGGGAACCAACAACTTACACAACTTGGCAGCAACATTGCCTACCAATTGTTGCTCAGGGACCCCTCCCGAAGCGAAGAACTGCGAGACGAACTACTTCAGACAGATGACGTAAAGCAGATTTCGCTATATGTGAATGACTTTCAATCAGAAACTTAAGCCTCTCAATCGACAAGCGAAACAGAGCCGAAACCGAGCAAACGTTAAGCCAAAATGAACCAGTCAACCAATAAAATTCCTACACCGCTTCGCTACCGGTTGCAGCGTGCACGCACAAAGTACTTGCCATTGGTCTTTTTCCTGTTGGCTTGCGCAGGGTGTGTTTTTCTTTTGCAATTCCAAAATCAGACGGTTGTGCAAGTCGGTGAGGTTGAGGCCGTTGACTATACATTGACGACCCCGCTGCCAGGTGTTGTACAGTGGGCGACTGCAGATGGCGACAAAATTCCGGTATTTACGAAAGTGAAAAAGGGGCAAGTCATCGCCGGCCTAGACGATGAACCCGTACGAAAACAGATTTACGACGTCAAGCAACAGGTTTTGGCTTTGGGAGAGTTTGCGACGTCTAAGATGGCAAGTACTTTGGCCCCTGGATCTCGTGCGGATGTTCAAGAGTTGGGCAGAGTCTCTGGCCCTCGAGCGGACCTCGATTCGGTCGACGACAGTGAGTCTCGCAATGCCCAAATCGAAGCGTGGCAAGCTTTGTCTGGTTTCGCGGAACTTTCAATGAAAAAAATTCGCCAGTGCGAGCAGAAGCTAGAGCTTCGAAAGATGGATGCCCGTTTACGAACCCTGCAACCTGCCGCTTCAAGATCCCAGCAGTCGACTGCGCCTGCCGCCGAAGAACAACAATTGCAAACGCAGAGGATGAAAATCACGGGTGAACTACAAAAATTGGCCTCTGGTATCTTGTCCGAGGAAGAAACTACGCTCGACGAGATGGCTGATGTCGATACGGACAATCTTCCTGCGGCCGACCAGATTATTTTTCGTCAACGATCTAATCGCTGTCGGCTGATCTCAGAACAATTGGCATCGATTGCTTCGATGGCCGAATCTTTGGATATTGTGAGTCCAGCCAAGGGGCAAATTAGCAAGGCATTTGTCCGATCGGCACAATCGCTTCAGCAAGGTATACCTGTGGCGACAGTCACACCTTCAACAGGTACATGGGTGGTAGTTTACGCGCGGGAGCACGGGATTATTAGGTTGGCTGAAGGTGTGCCGGTGACCGTTAGTCTCTTGCATGATTCTCGCCAGAAATTTTCTTCTACCGTCGCTTCGGTTGGCCCAAAAATCGAATCGATTCCTACAAGACAACGGAGTAACCCGCGCGTTGAAGAATGGGGGCGTCCAATGCGTATCGCGGTTCCGTCAAATGTCGAAATTCCACCCGGAAGCTTGGTAAGTGTTGCATTTGATATCGAGTAGATAGGACACTCGACAAGTGGACGGAGCTGGAGTTGGGAAATGCGGTTGCCAAATCTCGTTGCGGCTCTCACCGGGACTACTGGATGTTGCCGACGATAGCTTCGAAGTGCGTACGCACCGTTTTTCTGCAGGCTGAAATGGCATCAACCAATTCCTCTGGCCCGGAGTAATTCAAGAGGAATGCCAGTTTCATTAGCTGCGCTTGGTCGGTTGGGAGATCGTGACGGGCTGTCACGTTCATTAGCCTTAGACGCGCTTCAACGCTTCGGAGCAATTGGTAGGATTCCATCAATGACTGCCCTTGTTCCTCTGAGAGTATACCGGCGTGGGTCAGCCTTTCGGTGGCGTCTAGCGTACCGGGAGCCATTAGCGATTGATCGTCTGCAAGGTGTTTTAGTTGAAGCATCTGAATCGCAAATTCAATATCCACAGTTCCACCGACGCCACGTTTAAGATTTTGCTTGGTGGCACCCTTCTGCATAGCCAGCCGCATTCTGTGAACCTCAGCAGCCATCGAGTCGTTCCATGGCTCGACCAGAATGGCATCTTGTACAATTCCCATTGCCTTGTTGGCGCGCTCGGGGCCGCCAAATACAACCCGGGCTTTACACAGCGACTGACGTTCCCAAAGTTGCCCTTTCCCTGAGCGGAAGTAACGGAGGAATTCCTCTTCCGAGACCGCCAGCGCCCCGCTCTTTCCCGTAGGCCGCAACCGACTGTCTATCTCGTAGAGCCTTCCCGAAGATGTAGACTGAGTGATCGATCGAGTAATGTTGGCAGCCAGCTCACTGAAGAAAAATTGGCTAGTGGTTTGCGGACCGAGAATGGTTTCGAAAGATTCGTCTTTGTCGTAGAGGAAAATGACATCCAAATCGCTATGGTAATTGGGTTCCCGCCCGCCCAGCTTTCCCAAGCCGAGAATCACCAGCGGACTTTGTTCCGCTGGAGGTGCCTTGTCTGGATTGGCGGCGAGTTTCTGGATCAGCAAATCGTATTGGCGGCGAGCGATCGTTTGCAGACAGACCTCTGCAATATCAGACAACGTCCGGTGTGTATCGCGAATTTCGTCACGTCCTAAAATGTCGCGAATGCCAACACGAAGATGGTAGGCATTTTTGAAGCTGAGCGCGATTAGATGCAGATCCTCGGCACCGCGTGTTAATTCGTTTAGGTTTTCCGCCAATCTCTCATACGCGGGCAACTCTTGCAGTTGCAGTGCGTCCATCAGCTCATCAATCATTCCCGGATTGCTTTTGAAGATACTGGCCAGATAGTCACTCGATGCACAAAGTCGGACATACAAAGACAAAGTAGGTGTGTTGAAGCGAAACAACTCCCATAACACTCCTTTGGCTCCCAGAGAATCGCTGATCGAACTTAACGAAATCAGAGTTGCATCGGGGTCAGGCGTTTTAGAGACCTCGGTGAGCAAGGGCTTGGCAATTGCAGCGAAGAAGTGTTTGCACCGTCGTGGGGAAAGGAATTTCGTTTTTTCCTCTGCGAGGTCCATTAGTCGCCGATAGGCTTTTTCGTTGTTGCGAAAGCCATAGGGGCCTATCGCGTCGTTGATCATTTCGACTGAGGGTTCCGGTTCGAGTACCAGTTCCACTTCAATCGGTACTTCATCGGAGTCTTCCCCATTGTTGTTACCCTCCTGAAACGCCAACGGCACGAAAGCACCGTGCAGAAGGTGGTTTAGGATCATTCTGTTGACTTCTGTTGTCTCGTTCAGGTGATCGGTGAACTGTTTTAATGCCGTGGACCCCGAGTAGGAGGCGTATCCCATCCGGATGGCGACTTTTTCCAGTTCTAACTCTGACTCCGGCAGATTGTGCGTTTGCAAGTCGAACATAATTTGCAGGCGATGTTCGAGTTTTCTCAGCCACTGATAATTTTGACTCAATCGAGTCGCTTCGGACATCGTTAAACATCCGGCGCGTTCCAGCCGACCGATGGCAACCAGCGTGTTGGCGGTGCGCAAGTTACGTCTTTCGTGCCCGTTAAGCAATTGCATAAATTGGATAACGAATTCTACGTCACGGATGCCGCCGTGACCGGTTTTGATGTTGGTCCGCTCTTCGCCTTGTGTGACAGCTCGTTTCTCGATTTTTCGCTTGAGTGCTTTGATGCCGCTTATGTCAGAACTCGCCAGCGAGATTCGGAAAATCCAGGTCTGCAACTTCTTCAGTAGTGTTTCTCCTAAAGCAATATCACCAGCAACCGGTCGCGCCTTGATCAGTGCCTGACGTTCCCACGTTCGGCCTTGAAAATCGTAGTACTTCAGGATTTGTGCCTGCGAGTGGCAGATGGCGCCTTTGGCCCCCTGAGGCCTGAGCCGAAGATCAACGCGATAAGCCGAGCCTAACGGAGTGATCTCGTTGACCAGTTTTACAATATCGCGGGTTAGCTGACTGAAGAACTCCCGGTTGGTCCGCGAGGCTTGCGAGTCTGTTTTGCCGTCTTGTTCGTAGACCATCATCAAATCGATGTCGCTGGAATAGTTCAGTTCTGCTCCACCGAGTTTTCCCATCGCCAGAATGACGTAGTCGCATCGTTGTTGCTGTTGATTGAGAGGAACGCCAAATTTTGCTTCCAGATCACGTCTGGCCCA
>CAYTPS010000132.1:0-2018 GCA_964439245.1 uncultured Pirellulaceae bacterium
TTTATTTCAACTCACATGGAGAAAAAATGGTAAAGCTGTTGGTACGCGAGAAGGAGTCTATCCAGGAGGCAGTGAGAAGGTTTCGTAAATTGGTCGAACGAAGTGGCATCAAGAAAGAAATGCGACGTCGCGAATATTATGAGAAACCATCTGAGACGAACCGCCGGGCTCGTTTGCGAGCTGAAAGAAGGTCGAAGCGTAACCGCATGCTTGCCAACCGCCGTTAGTCGCGTACTGATCAACAAATCACTCTAACGCATGATGTTGGCATTAGAGTGAGCCGGACGCTTTTGAAGCTGTCCGAAGAGCTAAGAGTGATCATAAAAAAGCGGGCACCCAACCTATTGGTCGGGTGCCCGTTTTCGTTTATCGCCAATGTTGCAGTTTTCCTAGATCGGAACTTCGCGATTCTGAATAATCACAGGGCGACGCTTGAAGTTAGGCTGCCGCGGTCCGTTGGCCGACGGCGTGTTTGTCGCCGGCGATTGATCCGAGGTGTTCGGTGCTTTGTGTTGGGCGGCCTGCTCAACCTTCTGAGCGGACCTAAATGCCATGCGTTGAAAGTGCGAGTATAGCACCCGACTTTGGCTCTCGGTCAGTAGGCCACACTCGACAAGGAGCTGGTTGATCGAGACGCCACTGCCCTCTTGGGCCTTTAGCAACGAATCGGCTTCATTAATCGAGAGATAGTTCATCTCGACCGCCAGTTGATGGAATGGCTTGGTTGAGGCGTTAGGGTTCTTCTCTTGCGCGTCAAGAATATTGGCGACTTGACGGATGGTTAACATGTTTCGCTCCAAAGATATTTTGGCTAAAGAGCGAACGGACTCCTGCTGGATTTTAATCAAACCACAAAACTGCTCTGGTGTCACGATCCGTTGTTCTACTAGGTAGACTCCAAATTTCAGGCTCATCGTCAATTTCCACTAAAGGGCGGGGGTATGAGTAACGGTGACGATACTGAGGATCAAATCGTCTTTGGTGGCGGCTTCTTCGGCGAGGCTCTGAATCAAACGAACCTCACACGCAAAGGAGAGCGGTGCCACCCATCTTCTCATCGACGCGGATAAAGCGTTTATTGAGCGCCGGTGACCTTGCCGTCGTCACAGCCATTTTGCTCAGAGCCCTCGCATCCGGAATTATTGAACGGTCGAACCGGGTTCAAATCTTTTGCCGAAGGGGCAGAGTGACTATTTGGGGGAAAATCTAGCGGCGGAAAGATAGCTACCCATCGGGGGCAGTTGGTGCCAGGATGCTACGTGTTTCCAAAATAGGACGTGCGAAAAAGCATCACGTAAGAAATCGAAGCCTTGTTTCAGGCATCAATGCATTGCCTATAACGATTTTGCCGCCTCGATCGGCCTCCTGTGGCGGTTATGCCGAATGCACTTCTTAAAAAACTAATTGGCAGAGGAATTGCGTACAGAAGACCATTGTTGTCGTCCCTTCCAATAAACGTGACCTACTTTTTGAAAACGCAGCTCTAAAACCACATCGACTTTAGAGTTTTTCGAATTCAAGAAATGATCCACAACTGTTGGGAAGGTAACGATGAATCGCAAGAGAAAGCAAAAGTACGTAGACACGCATGTCCAGGGAGCTCTGCTCCGCCGCATCCTGATGCACTGGGTTGTGTTCTTCTTGGTCGCTGTGATGACATTGGCGCTTATGGTAGCCCTTGTCGGCGATCCATCGATGGTAATGTTGGATCGCATCAAAAGCCAAACTGGACAATTCATGCTGTTGGCAATGGTCATGTTGGCACTACTTCCTGTATTCATGCTGGACACAACGCGATTCAGTAATCGTTTTGTTGGTCCTATCGGACGGCTTCGCAGACACCTGCGGGAGCTTGGGACTGAGCAAAGGACAGAACCATGCACGTTTCGCGATAGTGATTTCTGGTCTGGAATGGCAGAAGAATTCAATACCGTGGCAAACTTGGTAGAGAGTCAAAAGCAAGAAATCGAGCGGCTCAAAGGGCAGCTTTCGCAATCGGGTATCACCTCCCGAAGCTA
>CAYTPS010000132.1:2028-11650 GCA_964439245.1 uncultured Pirellulaceae bacterium
ATTTGAATCGAATTTACCGGAAATTAGTGAATCATGTTATTGACGTCCAGAAAGCCTAAACAGGCAAGAAAATCCCCCCTTCGATCCGCCAGACGGTTTCGCGCGAAGCGCTTTGGCGCTGCCGCGGTTGAATTCGCAGTTTGCCTTCCACTGATTGTTCTAATCGTTGCTGGCTCTATCGAAGGAGCAAGCCTGCTTTTCCTTCGCCAAGCTTTGATTCAATCCTCTTACGAGGGCGTTAAGGTTGCGATCAAGGAAGACTCGGTCAATTCAGACGTCACCAACGTAGCGCTGGCAGTCACTGACGGACGAAATCTCAATGGTGTCAATGTTGAGACTGTTCCAGGCAATATCCAATCAGTGCCACAAGGCGAGTTGATCCGAGTGAGAGTTACCGCCCCAACAGCTGGAAACTCTCTCTTTTTCAACGGCGTCTTTACGTTACCTTCCATCACAGCTGAAGCGGTAATGGTGAAAGAATAACTTCACTCCACCAGCCGGAACCCAACCGGCGAAAATTCAGTTCTGGCTCCCCAACGCCAAACCTTTTCTTACCGAATAAACAAATCTTTCTCGCTTGAGGTTCTCATGAAAACGTCGTTCAAAAAAAGCTGTCAAAATCGTGACGGAGCTATGCTTCCGTTCGTTGCACTAGTTATCATCGTTTTGTTTATTGCAGCGGTATTTGCGATCGACGTTGCCTCGATTCACGTTGTACGCAGCGAATTGCGAACCGCGACCGATGCCGCAGCAAAGGCAGGCGTCGAAGCTCTTGGACGAGAGCAATCTACCAGCGCTGCCATCGTAGCTGCCTTGCGAGTCGCAGAAGAGAACTCTGTCGCCGGTGAAGGCCTGCAGCTGGATCCAAACAATATCTTTTTTGGATCCTCAGGACAGAACGACGATGGCACCTTCTTTTTCAACGAAGGTGGTGCGCCATTGAACGCAGTGCGTGTGATTGGCGAAAGAACAGACGGTTCACCACAGGGGCCTGTCGGACTGTTTTTTGCTAATCTTTTTGGCCAGGAAGAATTTGAACCCGTTCAATCGGCCACGGCGACGCGACTCGACCGCGACATTGCACTTGTCTTGGACGTGTCGGGATCGATGAGCATCAACGGACGATTCCAAGGACTGCAAAATGCTTTGGATGTCTTTCTCAGCGAATTGGGTCAAACATCTCAAAGGGAACGTATCAGTCTCACGGTTTACTCCTCGCAAGAGCGTAAGGTCCAAGATCTAACACCAAATCTACAGCTGATTCGCGATCAATTTGCCCAGGAATCGCCTGGTGGCTTCACCGCGATTGGTCAAGGATTGCAAAGCGGGCTCGACGCGATCCGAAACGATCCAGGAGCTCGCCCATTTGCACTCAAGTCGGTTATCGTGATGACTGACGGCAACCAAAACCGCGGCACGCCTCCAGACGTTGTTGCTAGAAATCAAGGTGGCGATGACGTGACCATTCATGCCATCACATTTAGCCAAGGAGCCAACCAAGGCCTGATGCGGCAAGTTGCAGAAATCGGAAATGGAATTCATCTGCACGCCGATAGTAATGAACAACTGCTGGAAGCGTTCCAAACCATCGCCAGACAACTACAGGTGGTGCTGATCGAATAGATTCAGCCAATAACCAAGCAAGTTGCAATTAAGCTCATCATCGCCTGAAAAACTTCGGAATCAAAATGTCAAAATCTGAAAAAGTTAAAATGTCATCTTCCAGATCAAGAAAAATCGCAAGCAGCGACAAACGCTTCGGTGCCGTTGCAGTTGAATTTGCGATGTGTCTTCCGCTGTTGATGCTGCTGTTGCTGGGGTGTGTGGAAATAGCGGGTGCCAACATGATTAAGCACGCGACCGAAAGTGCCGCTTACGAGGGAGCCAGAATCGGCATTCTTCCGGGGGCCACTCAAGCCGGAGTTCAGAGGTCAGTTGACCAAATCCTTAGCTCCGTAGGTGCAGAAGGTGCCACCGTCCAAGTCAATCCGCAAGTGATCGTCCAAGACGGTGAAGACGTTGAAGTGATCGAAGTGGTTGTCTCTGTGCCATACGCAAGAAACGCTTGGATCGCTCCGTTTGTCATTCGCAACGATCCGACATTCCGGTCTAGCTGCGCACTGCGGAGAGAAGTCCTCTAGGCAAACACTTAAGGATTTGATGGTAAGCCAAAACTTTGCTTTTCTGACATCGCAGACTAAAAAACAATCGACCAAAGCGGCCCTAAGTGATTTTGATTGGCTTGCTGCAAATCGCATCGATACGAGGCTGCTGAAGCGCGTAAAAAAAGGCGATCACCATTACGTGATCGCCTTAAATTTATTGTTCGAGCGGTTCGAACTAGCTGCGTCGACGACGGGCGACAAGGCCCATCAATCCAAGAGACGCCAAGAGAACCGAAGATGGCTCAGGAATAGCTGCAGCAAGCACGGTGACAGAAATGTCGTTTCCGTCTCCGCCGACGTAGCTCAGTGTTCCAGTCTTGCCTCCGCCAATGCTAATGGTTGCACCTTCAGCAAGACCCGCGAAGGTACCCGTTACTGAATTGTTGATGTTGTTGACCAACAAGATTTCCATTGGAGTACCGGTCGCACCAAATGATGCGAAATCTGAGTCTGCGGTCAGGTCAACGCTTAGGCCAGAACCACCAACAGTGGTTCCGTCATTCAGGAATAGACTTCCAGCAATGTCCAAAGTCGAAACGCCGGCTGCATCGGCAGTGAAGCCTAGGTTTCCGGTTGCGTCTTGAGCAGCGAAACTGTGACCTCCAAAATGAACGTCGCCATTGGCAGAGAATGTTCCGGCACTTCCGTCGATATTGAGGTTTCCGGTCGCTCCACCACCACCGAACTCGCCACGACCAACAAACATTGCCACGTTCACTGTTGCAGATCCGCCACTGAGGTTGAATGTGCCCGTTGTGCCGGCGTCAGCCTGACCGATTGTCAAGTCGCTCCCTGCTGTGAATGTGCCACCAGAAAGGTTGTACGTCGATTGAGCACCAGAAGCTTCGCCAATAGTTGTCCAATCGTTAGATGCGACTGAACCGCCAGATTGATTAACGACTCCAGTGTTGCCCGCGTTTGCTCCAAAAATGTTCTGTGCGCCAACGAGAGATGCCGAGTCGGATACGTTAAGCGTAGCTGTCGAACTGCCACCACCAATACCGGTGTAAAAGCGCTGTGTCGTGTCGAAAGCAGCATTACCACTTAAGTTGAACGTCGCAGTATCAGCAGCCGTATTGTCTGCTCCAACGAATGCCCAACCAGTGGATGTCAACGATCCTGAAGACATGTTGAGTGTGCCGCTTCCGGCACTGGCACCTACGCGGAGGTCAGCAATGGTGCTTGATGGAAGATCGTAGTCAGCAGTCACGCCAGAAAATGCCCCGACACCGACGATTACGTTGACGCCGGCTCCGGGCACCATACCATCGTCCCAGTTAGCAGCGGTTGACCAATTGGAGTCAGCTCCCCCATCGGTAAAAGTTCCTTGGGCATTGGCGTGAGCGGACAATGCCAAACTCACACACGCAGCCATCAGGAGCGGAAAGAAGTGTTTCATCATCTGTTGAATTCCCTCATGGTGGTCTAAAAACTCGGACGAAATGAACGCATAAATCAATGTAGGCGGTTAATACCGCTTGTGACAATTGGATCCGTTTATGGTACACTAATAGTTATTACTTGCAACCGTTGTCAAGCTAATTATTTTGCGTATTTTTCCGCTGCACAACTTTTGAGGAATTCCCTCTTCCTTAACAATTCGACCGTCGAAGATCTAGAAGCTATCTTTTGTTGGCAAACCCCCAAAACGGGCAAGACGCGGGAAAACGGTTCAAGTGGACCGGAGTACAATCTGCACCCACCAAATTAACCTAAAACCATGAAAACCACTAGTTATTTCGCATTTTCCAAGGCGATTCAGCTTTCAATTTGGTTAACAATCGCCGCTTTTCCGGCCTCTGGAGATTCCAGTAACGACGAATCCAAGCCCGACGGTCCTGCGGCTAGAGCGAAAACCTCTTCAAGTAACGGTGCCGGCCCCCAATTTGTCCGGTTGAATGACGCCAAGACCGGAGTTGATTTTGTCAGCCGATTGCTGCCCGATCACGAATTTGCCTATCTCTACCATTCGGGAATGACATGCAGTGGACTTGCAGCCGGCGACGTTGACGGTGACGGACGGCCCGATTTGTTCTTGGCAAACGGCCCCGGAGCCAATGCTCTGTACCTTCAATCCGGAGAAGGCATTCATTTCGAAGACGTAACACAACAAGCCTGCGAATCTTTGGATGGGGGTGACAATTGGACGTCTGGAGTTGCAATGGCAGACGTCGACAACGATGGAGACCTTGATCTCTACGTCTGTAACTACGACGCAGCCAACAGTTTGTTTATCAACCTTGGGCCAGGCGAAGGAAAACGGGTTCGATTTAAGGAAATGGCAGAACCTGCAGGGGTCGCGGTGAAGGATGCATCTCACGTGGCAGCATTTTCCGACTACGACAACGACGGCGATCTAGATTTTTATCTTCTGACCAATCGGCTCGAAGATCCAAATGGCGGATTATCGAAGCTGCCAGTTGTTTTCAATCAACCCGGAGTGCCAACTTTGCTGGAAGGCTTTTCTCGTTACTATGCACTTTGGATTTGGGATCATGACAACTGGGGTGTTGAACCGACCGGCCGTCCGGACTATTTGTTTCGCAACGACGGAGTGAATGAAGACGGGGAAGTCAGATTCACCGACGTCACTAAAATCGCTGGCATCTCTGGTCGCGGCGACGGTCTGACGTCAACGTGGTTAGACGCCGACCTCGACGGAGACTGCGATCTGTTCGTCTGCAACGACTTCATTTCAGAAGATCGTTTTTACATCAACAATGGTGATGGAACGTTTACAAACCAGATTGCCGAATCGGTGCCTCATACAACATGGTTTTCAATGGGTTCGAATTTTGGCGACCTTGACAACGACGGCGACTTTGACTTGCTGGTTGCTGACATGTCCGCAACGAGTCATTACAAATCAAAAGTAACGATGGGAGTCATGGGCGGCACGATCCTCAAACGCGCCAACGGTTCCTCGCCACCGCAATATATGCGAAATGCCCTTTATTTAAACGAAGGCAAAACGCGATTTCGCGAAGCAGCTTTCATGGCCGGTTTGGCGAGTTCTGACTGGACTTGGGCGATCAAAATGAATGACTTTGATTCCGATGGTCTACTGGACGTATTCATGACCAACGGTGTGCCTCGGCAGATGAATCATTCGGACACCGTGATCACCGACAAAATGCTCGCCGGTAAACACATGTGGGACTTTTTCAAAGACGGCGAGATGCGAAAAGAGCAGAACATGGCGTACCGAAACCTTGGCGGGCTCGAGTTTTCGGATGTAAGTTCTGATTGGGGGCTGGATCATCTAGGAGCCAGCTACGGCGCCGTTTGTGCGGACTTTGATCTCGATGGCGACCTCGACATGGCAGTGATGAACCTAGAAGAAAACGTTGCGATCTACCGAAACGATGGCCCCAATGGCAACAACCTTTCTGTCAAGCTAACGGGCACAAAATCCAATCGGTTTGGTATCGGAGCCACGGTAAAAGTTGAATCTGGCGAGCAATCATGGATCCGGCAAATGATGCCCGGGGCTGGCTATCACTCGTACGATGAACCGATCCTTCATTTCGGATTTGGCGAAATCAAGAAAGTCGATCGCGTGACAGTCACGTGGCCAAGCGGAGTAAAACAGGTCGTCACCGACGTTCCGCTCAATAAGAGAATCGAGATCAAAGAAGAAGCAAACTCAACGATCGCGAAACCAGCCTCGGCCGGTTCAAAAAGCATGTTCTCCGAAAGTGATGGACTCGAAGACCTTTGGCATCAGGAAAATGAGTTCAATGATTTTGCTCTGCAACCGCTTTTGCCGCACCAGTTGTCGACTGAGGGGCCTTGCATGGCAGTCGGAGACGCAAATGGTGACGGGCATGTGGATGTCTTTGTTGGTGGGTCGGCAGGTCAGCCGGCAGAACTGCGATTCGGAATCGGTGATGGCCAATTCAAGATGGCAAACGCGATGTTTTTGTTTGCTGACAAGGCTGGCGAAGACTCGGACGCGACGTTCGTTGATTTTGATACTGATGGAGATCTGGACTTGCTTGTTGCACGAGGAAGTTATGAATTTGAAGCTGGTTCAAACGAACAGCGAAACCTCCTGTACGTCAATGATGGAAGTGGGAACTTTAAAAAGTCATCTCCGGATTTGATTCCAGACACCGCCACTAATTCGGGCACACTGGCCGTTTGTGATTTTGATCAGGATGGTGATGCAGACGTGTTTGTTGGCACACGCGTTCGCCACGGTGAGTACCCGCTGTCTGATGCAAGCGCACTATGGGTCAACGAAGGTGGGAAGTTCGCAGAGGCAACGAGGGAGCTCGCTCCTGAACTTGCCGATTCTGCCTCTTTGGTAACGGATGCAACGTGGGCGGATGTCAATTCTGACGGCCACATGGATCTTGTCGTTGCCCAAGAATGGGACTGCGTCGCGATCTACCTGGCCAAAGAGGGAAAGTTCGTTTTGCAGAGTGACAACGGAGAAATCAAAAAGCTGTCCGGCTGGTGGAATGCCGTCGATGCAGGCGATGTCGACGGAGATGGCGATATCGATTTAGTTGCAACCAACCTTGGGCTGAACACAAAATACAAAGCCTCGCCGACGAAACCGATGTCTGTGTACTACGGTGATTTTGACGATAGCGGCAAGGCTCACATCGTCGAAGTTAAACAGGAAGGGAAAGTTTGCTACCCGGAACGCGGCCGCAGTTGCTCGTCCAACGCAATGCCGTTCATTTCCAAAAAGTTTGAGACTTTCCATGATTTTGGACTGGCATCGCTCGACGACATCTACGGCAAAAGTCGACTTGATGCTGCAAAAAAATTCTATGCTCACACCTTCGAGCACGGAATTTTCCTCAATGACGGAAAAGGGAATTTTGAATTCTCAGCCCTTCCAAGAATTTCGCAAATTGCTCCGTCGCACGCTGTCCGTTTCGCGGACCTGGATGCGGACGGAGATCTGGATGTTTCTTTGGGGCAAAACTTTTTCGGTCCGCAGTCAGAGACGGGGCGCTACGATGGGGGCGTCGGCCAAATCCTCATCAATGACGGAAAAGGAATTTTCTCGCCGATTTCACCTTCGCAAAGTGGTATCTTCGTTCGTCAGCCAACAATGGCGATGGAGATCGCAGATTTCAATGAAGATGGGAAACCTGACATCTTGATGGCAACAGCAAACGGCCCCGTAAAACTTTTTGTGAATAAACAGAATGACTAACAGACTCTCTCGCCTGACTTTCGTTTTTATCGCGCTAGGTTTGGTCGCATTCGAGTTCGCGCCACTGACACAAGCGAGAGATATCACGACCTCGATCGGCGATTCAACGACCCAGGCTCTCGCCAACGAGCACACGGTTCTGGAGGTGCGTAAAGCGATTGCCTTTTGTCGCAATGGCGAATTTGCCAAAGCCGTGCCAATTTTGCAGGATTACTCTGACAAAGGCGATGTCGGGGCGACTTACGTGCTCGCGAAACTCTATTCAAATGGGTTGGGAGTGGCCCGTTCTTTCGATACGGCAATACGGTTGTTCACTTTAAACGCGGAAAGCGGACACACGCCGTCCATGATGGGACTGGCGGCATTGAAGGAAACTTCTAATCCCGCTGAAGCGTTGTCCTTGATGAAGCAGGCGGCGTCCGAGGGAGATTTGGCGGCAGTTTCACGGCTCGGCTTAATTTACGAGAACGGGCAATTGGGGGTTTCCAAAAACGCTCGTCTTGCATTCAACTATTTTGAAAAAGCATCTGATTCGGGGTTTGCAATTGCTAAATTTCACCTCGCGCGCTTCTATGACGACGGGATCAGCGTTTCGGCAAACGAAATTCAGTCTACCCGGCTTTATCGACAAGCAGCTCTCGGGGGAGTCTCTGTAGCCAACACTGTTATGGCAAAACGATATTTTGAAGGCAAAGGTGTGGAGGCCGATCCAATCGCCGGGATTGGATGGCTCACTCGCGGTGCACTATATGGTTCACCTGAAGCGATGGTAATCCTCGGCGACCGCTACCAACTGGGCGACACTATTCCGAAAGACCTCAATCGGGCAGGCAAACTGTACAGTCAAGCAGCACAAATGGGTGACCCAGGAGGGATTTACAAACTGGCGATGATGTATAAAAGCGGAACAGGTACAACACCAGATCCGATCCGCGCGTACGTTCTACTTTCTGATCCGCGGGCTCAGGTACTTCCACAAAGCAAATCGCTTTACTTGGAATTGAAAAATCAATTGACACCCCAACAACTCGCCACGGCAAACGAGAAGATCAAGCAACAGACCAAAGAGACAACTCAAAAGTGAATTGATCGAGGGATAGACACCAGAGATGAGGGGCTGCTGTACAGATTGGCGTTCCAAAGTGCCAAGGCCACAGCAAAGAACTTTCTCAGTACGCCCTATTATTCGGCACGCCCAATTTCAGCGGCAAGCATGAAATCGCCCATTGCACTTCGCCGTTTAAGCTTGGCCTATTGAAAATATCCGGCAACGAGGATCAGCGCAAAGATGATTCCCATGAACGTCAGTACCCACAGCAATGACTTAATGGAATGCACGATGATATCGGGCAAGAGCTCGTGACGTGTCGCCCCCCAGACAAGGCTGATGACGATAACTAGCGGTACTGCGTACCAGATCTGTGCCGTGCCTAGGCCCAGTAAATGGAGCGCTGCTAGGATGAGTGGATTGTCAAACATTGATCGGCCTTCTTACTGTTCTGCGAGCTGTTTCTGCAACGGCGTGATGATTGCAGGACCAACTGCCGCGTCGTAGATAGCCAGCACGTTTAACAGGCCGGCGACGACTGTGAATAAGAGCCCCATGTCGTAATCATGCCGGTAATCAAAATACCACATCGACATCACATCCGGATCGTTTCCCAGTGAAACAGGCCCTGGCGGAGGCGCCATAAAACCGTCTTTGAGTGTTGGACCTGTATACTGTGGATCACGGTTCTCAGGTGTAATTTTCTTGAACTGAAGACTCTTGTCGTAGTAGTTGCCCGGATATCGTTCGCACAAGACGAAGAACGGATCCTTACCATCGGCCGTCTGCAGCCATTGAGCTGCCGCGGGTAGCGCGACCAATCCGCATTGGACCTGACAAAGGTACTGCCACCGGTAGTCGCCCGGTTTAGCTGACGCGTAGACCACCCTGCCCCGCCCTAGCCCTAGACCGAATAGGAAAGTGCCCATGATGCAAATGAAAAACAAGAGCGCTTTGCCTTTGCGTCCCTGGTAGAAATGGCCAGCACCGGGAATAAGCCAAGCCAAAAACGCCGCGATTCCCGGATGCTTTAAATCAACCGTAATCGGATCGCCTTCGTCTTGTGGAAATGTGATTTCAGTCATATCGTATTTCGGCAGCCAAGGGTAGTTAGTCGCCGTATTTTGGATTTGCAATTCTTAGATTCGAACGTCAGCACTTACAATGAGGCGCAGCAATCATCCACGCTGGCTGATTGTAACTTGGTTCCCGTCTTTGTTTCCAGATCAAACC
>CAYTPS010000133.1:0-11640 GCA_964439245.1 uncultured Pirellulaceae bacterium
CTGCTCGTCACACCCCCGCCAAAGTCTCCTGTAACAGCAAAAGTGACTTGATAGGTTTGCCCAATTTCGGTCGACAAAAATTGCTTGACGGCACCGGGACCACTAGCATTACCAAGCTCAACCGGTCTTCCCCCTTCAGGCGTCCACCCAAACAAGGCAGAATCGTTGTAGAATACGGCTTGTTGGCCACTTGGAACTTCCCAGTCACCAAAATTGGCAACGCCCGTGACTGTCTCGAAAGATCCAGCGATGGGCTCTTCGGTAAACTTTCCATCGAGAACAACATCATTTCCCAGGTCTGGATCGGTAGGGACCACGAATCCTATGCTGGTTCCATTGGCAGAATTTTCGAAGACATGCAAATCTTCAATAGGTGTACTTGCGGTAAAGCCGGTTCCTGTCGCATGGCCAACGCTTAGGTTGTTACCGCTGACGACGTCAACGACTTCATTCGATCCGTTGAATCCATCCATTTGCCAATTGGCAAGCAGGCCGCTCGGCAGATTAGCTGGGTCAATTTTTTGTTGGTGGTTCATCGCGATTTCAGCTTCCGTGCGGACTTCGTCCCAAACCCGGACATCGTAAAACGTTCCATTAGAGGCTTGAGTGGTCGTCCATTGGGGAAACGTTGCTTGGCCTTGTCCAATGACAAGGGTTCCACCAGTACCTATCGAATGTCCGGCGGCAATATTCCCCATGCTGATGAGTTCGCCATCGACATACATACTCACATCGCCGTTGGTGTTATCCCAACTTACGGCCACATGATGTAGATTGCCGTCGCGCAATTGCGATGTCACAACATCACTAGAAAGCGTATCCCCACCGACGGTGATCGAAAGACGGTCACTCGTGTTGAGAAAGACTCGAAATTCAAAGTCTTCCGCTGGAGTTTTGTAGGAAATCAGATGCGGAGCCTGGAGGTTTGGATTTTCCAACGCAACTTGAAACTCGACGGTTGTTTCTGTCGCGCCACCAAGCAGAGCGCTTCCGTCGTTCGCCTCGAAGAATGCGTCGTTGCCGCCATCGATATTCAGCTCGATGCCGCTAGAGAGATCGACAGGCGCTTGGTCGTTAGAAGCATTCTGTGACGTAGCTCCATACGTCAGCTGGCTGGCTTCGTTCGCATCAAGAGCACGCGAGTACAGTCGCACATCATCCAGCTTTCCCTCAAAGTCACCCACGCTTGCGTCCGCCGCACCAATACGGAGTGCATCCGAGGAGTTTACATTCGTGGGCGACGATATGGACGATACTGTCGTATTGACTCCGTCAACGTAGAATTCAACGCTCCCGCTGGCTCCCACAACAACGGTCAACTGATGCCATTGGCCATCCATGACTGCGTTACCGTAGTTGTACGCAGTAGAGATTCCATCGGATCGCTCGAGCGAAACTTGACCAGACGTTTCCGCGCGAAGTGCAAATCCGCTGGTGCCGGTACTTGGATCGACATTCCCGAGCAGCCGAACCATTTCGCTCGGTGTGGTCATCTTGTACCAGAGCGACACGGTGAATTCACCTGTACCAAAATCGTAGAGCGGATTATCCGGGACGTCGACGAAAGCATTGTTATTCGGATTGTCACCTGAGAAATCCAGGGCTTGTCCACCGATGGCGCTGTCCGGCGTCCACGCGGTTGTATTGGTAAGATTGCCAGTGTTCCCACCGGCGGAGTCGACAGCATAACTGCCACTGCCGCTCTCAAACTCGAAATGTGCAACGAGACCCTGTTGCAGATTTGGAATTGCACCACGTTCGAAGGAACCTATATCGAGGTTGCCATCAGAACGAAAATAGCCGCGCCCATCCTTCTGTCCTGCACTTGAAATGCCGGGATCTATTCCTACACTGCCAGCGAGTAACTCGTGGGTTTCAACTGGACCGCCATTGTCTGCCAGTGCGCCGAGTTGCAAACCCGTTTGGTCGAGCATGTCGCCTGGATCGTAGCCATTACCACCTGTGGAATCACCAGCATCGTCACCGATGATGTTGAATCCGCCAGAGACGATTGTTCCAGAAATTTCCGTAGCAGAAATCGCACTATTGCCGGCAACAATCGAGCCGAACAAGTTGACGGTTCCAGACGAGTTGCTTAGCCCTCCTGCCGAAAATGCTGCAGCATTTTCGGTGATGGTCACGTGGTCGAGATCTAAAGTTCCCGAAGCAACAAAAACACCACCACCGGATGACGCGGTGTTCCCCGACACAGTAACTTGTTCGAAACTATGAATGCCGGCGTTTACGAATACACCTCCGCCTGCGAAGCTGACGTCGTTTCCGCTGAAGGTAACGACACTAAATATGCTGCTACCTGAATTCAGGTAAACACCACCGCCATCTTGTGTAGAGGTGTTATCACGAATCGTCGAATTCAGTACCTGCAGCGTTCCATCACTGTAGATACCTGCACCAAACTGTGCCGCATTGTTGGCGATTGTCACACCATCGAGAGTCACGTTTGCGCTACCGGAAACAAGAACTCCACCGCCGGAAGCTCCACCGCTTGACCCTGCGCTCGCATCACCTCCCTGGATCGTCAGGTTACGCAGCGTCGCCGAATTGATGTCAACGGAGAAAATGCGATCACCAAGACCACTCCCATCGATGATCGTGCTGCCATCGGCCGCACCAACGATCGCTAAATCGTTGATGAGATTTAGGTCTCCCAGTTCGTCGCCGGAACCACTCAAGGAAAGTGTATAGGTACCGCTGCCTAACACGATGGTGTCTTCGATCCCATCTCTATTTGCAGCGATAATTGCCTCGCGAAGCGAAATCCCGTCGCCACCATCGTTTGCAATCAAATTGTTGATACTCGATGTATCGCCGTTTACGACATCGTCGGTAAACGTCACGTTGACCATCTCCAAGGTGCTGTCCCATGAGTCCTGAAGGTCAACGGAAAAAACCTGTTCTGTCTCGATGGCTCCGATGATGTATTCAAATTCCCAGTCGCCACCAAGATCACTGTGCCCCGTGACGTCATCGCTGGCGGCAACATCGGCTCCAGTAAGCTCGTTGAAGCGATCCACAAAGTCGATACCTTCTTGGCTGCCGGCGACGTTACAGCCGTACAACAGGATGTCAGCATCGCTTCCGAGCCCCGCTCGCCAGCTGGAAATCTGAGCCTGATACTGATCAATGTTATGCGAGCCTAGCTCGGCCGATCCCAATTGAAGATTGGCTTCCTCTCCATGCCCGATGATGTGAAGTGCCGCGTAACTTTGCCCCTCATTGAGCCGCCGAGTGATTTCTTCGATTCCGTTAGTAGCACCATCAAGTTCAAGTATTTCGTAGTGGACATTGGATTCTTGTAGATCAACAATCAGCTGATCGTAGTCTTCAATTCGAGAGTCGATCACGATCAGATTGAGGTCTGCGATTTGTGGCAACGACTCAGCCTCAAACATGAGCTCGTTGACTTCTTCAGATTCTCCAATGCCATCATATGCAAGACTTAACTCGTCGATCTGCTCAATAGTCTCCTCAAGCGACAATTCAATTTCTTGAGTTTCGGCGATGTCCTGAGCAATCGCACCCAACGGCGAGGCGTCGTACAGAACTCTCTCTTCCAAGGTCTGCAGATTGAGTTCTTGCGCCGGCGGTTTGGTCTCGGAGCGACCGGACCAAAACTTGGTAAGGAAGCCATTGACGATAGTTAGAGTTTTTTTCATGTCGTCGTAGATGAAATGTTGATTGGCAAGATGCAGGAAGAGTTCTCTTGGGCTGGCTTTAAGCTCCCTCTAAAGGGGGCTCGGGAAAGAATCCACATGCCAGCTGGTAAAGCGAAATGGGCCAATCTGAACCAACTCGCCCTAGCGTAAACTTAGGTCGCAAAACAGTAAAAATCGAGAAAAGAACCCGGCAAATTCAATGTTTGGCAGTACGCAGCGATGCGATTTTGCAACATCCGTCGCCCGGTTTTTCGACGTATCACTGTTATCGGCATAAGCAGTTCGACTTGTTGGCGATCTGTTTGATCACGCCGGTAAGGATCGTTGAGGCAACTCTGTGTGTATCATGTCACTTCGGTGCACCCGACAACCGGCACAAACGGCACAATCGGAACCGCCGTGTCCTGCAAGTTAAGGTCGAGAGAAAGCAAGGACTGCAGCGCGGCAGGAGTGCTCAAGGGCCACCCAAACTATCGGACATAACGCAAGTCATCTGGCGATCCCGCGCAGAGGCTCAAGATTCAATGGCCCCTCAAACAGCCGAAAACCAAAGAGTTTTGAGGAAAAATCCAAAAGAGAATCTAATCGGCCACGAATCGTTCTCATGTGGCGACGATGCGTTTCCTGCATCGGGCGTTTTTTGATACCTTGTAGACAGAGAGTCACTTCGAAACACGAGACAACAACATGGCGTCCCCCAAAAAGCCAGCAACAGACAGTCAACCTTCGATCTCACCGAAGGTCGAATCGGTCGCCGATGAGGCAGATGAAATTGAAACAAATGTTGGAACTGCTGCCGCGCGTCAACGCTTGGAAGTGCCGGAGGCAGTTCAACAGTCGCTGGCGGATCGAGTAACCGCCGGATCATCGCCCGCGCGGTATATTTCGTTTTTATTTCTGCTGGGCGTCATTGGATTAGTTGGCATCATTTTCTACTGGGTGATGGCCCAATTTATCATTCCCTTGTTTCTTGCGGCTTTATTGGTCGTCATTTTTCGCCCCGTCCATCAATGGATTCTGGACAAAACGGCTGGGCGCGAAAAACTGGCCGCGGCACTGACCACACTTTCTATTTTATTGGCCGTGCTGGTGCCGCTGGCGCTGTTGATCATGATGGCTGCCGCCGAAAGTCGCGACGTTTTCAACCAATTTAGCTCCACCAAAATCCTTAAGGATATTCAGACGGCACGTCACAAAATGAAACTGGACCTGCCCAACGCAGATCAGGTTAGAGACATTGACGAGCGTCTTCGTGCGTTGCAGCTAACAAACACCGCTGAGTTCGAAAAGCTCAAACTTCATGGCACCAACCTATTCGAGATCTCCCAGTCAGCCGCGCTAATTGCGGAAAAACAAGATCTAAAAATGCCTACCGATAAAGACCGTGTTGCTGATCCAGACGGGACGTTAGAAGACACAGACAACATCACCAAACCAACCAATCGAGAGGCCAAATGGAATACGTTTTGCGGTCACCTTGGCAGCCTACGTACTCTGCAGCGGTCGCTGGTGACTGACATGGACCCTAGTTCGGATCAATTCAATTCCGGACTGCACGACTACCGAGAAATGCTAGACGAATCCCAGCAGACTTTTGCTCAATTCAAATATGACTTATTGGGCGGAAAAACTCGTGCTTTCGCCATAGAGTTGCTCAACCCCACCGAAGAGAGATTGAGACGATACTCCGAAGAAGGCCGTCAGTTTCTGCAAAAACGCGTTGTCGAATTCGGTGGTGTTGCCGGTTCAATTATCGGAAGTCTAGTCATCGGCACCGCCATCATGTTGATCAGCCTCTACTTCTTTTTGTTGGACGGCCCATCGATGGTTGAGTCCTTCAAAGGGCTATCGCCACTGGATGACGAACATGAGCAGGAGTTGGTGGGAGAGTTTGGACGCGTTAGCCGCGCTGTTGTCGTGGCGACGCTGTTGTCCGCCTTGACTCAGGGCCTTTTGGCTGGAATAGGATTCTACTTTGTCGGTTTAGACTCCATATTTTTGCTGACACTTCTCTCAGCGGTTTTGGCGATGGTTCCTTTTGTCGGAGCTGCGGCCGTCTGGATTCCGTGTAGTTTGTACCTGTACTTTTTCACAAACAACCTGCCGGCAGCCATTGGACTGGCCATCTATGGTGTTGCCGTGATTTCGATGGCCGATAACGTTATCAAGCCATACATCTTGCACGGCGAAACCAACCTGCACCCACTACTGGCATTGTTAAGCGTAATTGGTGGTGTGGCAGCGCTTGGGCCAATTGGAATCTTGATTGGCCCAATGGTGGTAGTGTTCCTGCAAACACTTCTTAAGATTTTGAAGCGCGAACTGTTACTGATGGACGGAACTCCCGAAACAGCCGGATAGTCGAATTTCGCCCAACCATAATGCGACTACTCTTCGAGCGGTTGAGGACGAAACTTTTTCATTCCTACAGGCACCGGCGTTTCGAAGACCATCGGAGTAGCACTTTCGGGATGCAGAAACTCAAGCCGGTGTCCGTGAAGTGCCATTCGACGTTTGTGCCAGTTGCGATGCCGAGACTTCCCTTTGCCGTAACGAGGGTCTCCTAAAATTGGATGTCCCGCATCGGCCAAATGCACCCGCATCTGATGACGACGAGCCGTCACCAGTTTCAATTCAACAACCGTCGTGTCCAGTTTTTCGCGGATCACGCGATACTCGGTCGTCGCCAATTGGCCCTCGTCTTTGCCGTACACCGCGTATTGATCCAGATTACTTGCCGTCGTCAAGCGAGATTCAAATCGCCCCTCAGATTCAGCCATGTTGCCGTTAACGATCGCAGTAAACATACGTTCTGGAGCATTGTCGGCAAACTGAGCCTGTAATAAACCAGCGCCGACGTCAGTTTTTGCGAACACCAATAATCCGCTTGCCTCACGATCAAGGCGATGAACCACATAACACTCGCGCCCACTGCGTGAATGATTTAGATAAATCTTCAACCGATCCAACACTGTGTTGCCGGTAGACTTTTCAGTCGGCACCGACAAAATGCCGGCCGACTTATTGACCACAATGATCCAAGAGTCCTCAAATACCACATCGAATGTACGATCCTTCCACGCCTTGGCAGGTGCCGGAAAACCGGCGTCTGGATTGAAGCTAACATCGATGGTGTCGCCAGCACCCACACGAAAGAAACTGTCCGTGCAAACCTTTCCATTAACTTTGACGCAGCCATTACCAAATAGGGAAGTGACTTTACTGCGAGAAAGTTGAGTCAGATCACGCACGACGTGGTCGGCGCGAAGCACTTGATCCCCGGTGACCGTATGGGAATGAGACTGTTTGGGCATGGAATTGTTTTCGTTGACGCGCGTGTATTTTTTGAAGCCGCGATCGGTAGCAATGGCTTCTGCTTAATCGCTCTGAGAATCCGCGGCATTGTATTGAGAGACGATCTGCAGCATCGCTTCATGCAAACGTCCATTCGTCGCCAAGACCGAAGACCTATCGAGAGGCAAGTCATCGCCGTAACACGTCGTTACCGTGCCACCAGCCTCTTCAACAAAAAGGCGCCCCGCCGCGAAATCCCATGGCGACAGAGTATACTCGAAAAATGCGCCAAATCTCCCCAAACCTACATGAATCAGGTCTAAAGCCGCTGTTCCAAAACGCCTGATGCCGTAAATATCTTCGGCAAACAATAACGCCACAGAATTCAGCGTCGCCTGCATCATCTCGCCACGGTCATAGTAGAAACCGACGCCCACCATCGTCTGGCTGAGGCCAGAGTGTTGGTTAACACAAACCTGTTTGCCATCAGCCCATGCACCGGCGCCTCGACCGCACTCATAAAGATGACCTCGTACAATATCAATCACGATTCCGTATTGTGCAACACCGTCCAAGTAGTACGCGATCGACACGGCAAAGTGTGGAATCCCATGGGCAAAATTATTGGTCCCGTCTAGTGGATCAATCACCCAAAGATGCTCAGCGCTGATCGTTTCGCTGTAAGCCTCCTCGGCAAGAAAACTATGCCCCGGGAAACTTGAACGGATTAGGTCCACGATCGCTTTTTCCGCCTCGACGTCTGCCGCCGTGACCAGTCCCTCGGATTTTGCGTCGGCCGTTTTGTCTGTGATGCCGGCGGAGGCTAAGTCGGCAAAGTAAGCGGCGACGACTTTCGCGCCTGCTTTTGCAGCAGCGCGACCGACTTGCGCAATAGGGGCGTCAAACATTGATTTTTTGGCTTTCAGGGGCAAGTTGCGCTATGATCGATTTTTTAATTGTTCGATTACTTCGGGCAGAGGAAACTCTAGGATTGATGTGTCTTGCATTTGTTTGATCTCCGACAAACGACGGTAGCCACGTGTTACCAGAGTCTCGCGTCGAGCGACATAATCCGGATCGAGAGTTGATTTGGAAAACTCGCCCTCGACCTCAACGGGTTCAAAATCGGAATCGACGATGAACTGAGCCAACCCCGGATTACAGCGGATATGTCTTTCAGGAGTTGAGTGCAGCATCTCAGGATCAACTAGGCCGATCACATACCTTAAGTAAAGGTCGCTGTGGGTCACGTTGGCTACGTCCTCCCCGCAGACAGCACACAGATACCCTTCGTCGCATTTTGCCATGCTGACATCTCCCCGTTAGACAACTGAGCCGTGGAAGCCGGTCGCTAATTCAAATCCAGCACATCATACATGGAGTAAATTCCTGGAGACTGCTTGACCACAAACTTAGCCGCTTCTAAAGCGCCGCTGGCGTAGCAGTCCCGGTTGGATGCACCGACCTTGAGTTCGATTGTCTCGCCAAGCATTCCAAACACGATCGTATGCTCACCGTAGTTATCGCCGGTGCGAACGGCATGATAGCCAATTTCGTTATGAGGACGGGCACCCACCATGCCTTCGCGTCCATGTCGATGCTCCGTAATGGCCATCGCATCAGCAGCGATTTGACCAAACCGCAACGCCGTACCGCTGGGAGAATCCGCTTTGAAGCGATGATGTCGCTCGATGATTTCGACATCGACTCCGGTTGAGTGATCTTTGAGCGCTTTTCCCGCAATTTCTGTCAGTTTCATGGTCAGGTTGACGGCCATGCTCATGCTGGGTGCCCAAACGATTGGAATAACTGCTGACGCCGCTTGAAGTGCTGCCTCGTGCTCCTGCTCAAGTCCGGTGGTGGCCATCACTAATGGCGTCTTCGTTTCAGTGCAATACTCGATTGCCTTCTGAGCCCCTGCGGCGGTTGAGAAATCGATCACCACGTCGCAATCTTCGTAGGCCTCTGTAATGGCTAAACCGATCGTCCCAACTCCACTCAGATCCCCTGCGTCTTGGCCTAATTTGGGATGGCTGGCAGCTTCGATTGCCCCTGTCAGCTCAAGATCGGTGTCCTGATTACCAAGGTCAATTAGCCTCTGGCCCATGCGGCCGGCCGCGCCGCTGATCGCAAGTTTCGTCATGCTCTAGAATCCACTTTTTGGGGAATTAGCTGGCTGTTTCAGAAAGGTGTCCGATGTGCCGCCGGCAATTACGAAACTGCTCTGATCAACACACGTCTTTGATGGACACAAGTTATCCGAAGCAGCCTCGTCTTTGGAGGCCCTTGATCAGACTTTCCCCTTGTCAAACATTCGACCAAAGAAAAAGAGTAATTAAGGAAACTAAACGCGCGTTAGGGGCTATCAACAGAGCCGCAAATCACACTTAATCGTCCTAAGTTACCATTTGAGCCTGTATTTTTTGGGAAAATCTGAAACAAGCGTTTAAGAATGCACGTAACTAAGTGGGTTAAAACCTAGTTAAATGGGCAATTCCGGGTGATAACGGGGCAGGGCATTTATCTTCTTTGGAGACGAACGCTAACATAAACTCCGTATTGATGAGCACTTAAGAAGAACCCGACCTACTTAAAGACGGGTTTTATTTGACGCCAGCCAAGTCGGTTTTTAGAATGTGCGACCGCGAAGCACGTTCGGTGGCTTGTTTGAGCTCGTGAAACAAGACTTCGATAAACAACCGTTTACGACGGTACATAAGAAAGAGAGTTAACATGGCAAAGATGACCAAAATGAAGAAGTCGGAAGTAAAGCCTTTCAAGGAGTCGTTGATCATCCTTCGCGCTCGCCTTCGCGGCGATGTGTCGACGCTGGCCAACGCAGCTTTGTCGTCCAGTGGCGGCGGCAGCGGTGGCTCCTCTTCGGTCCCAAGTCATATCGCAGATCTTGGAAGTGATACTTACGAACAGGACAACACGATCTTGCTGATGAACAGCGAGGGCGAGACGTTAACCATGATCGAAAGTGCACTTGAACGGATCGAGGGCGGCACTTATGGTTTTTGCACTGAATGTTCAGGCAAAATCCCGAAAACAAGGTTGAAGGCGTTGCCTTACACACCTTATTGCGTCAAGTGTGCAAGTGAAATCGAATCCGATAACTACTAAGCCAATAGACACTCAATCTCGCAACCGTAACGACCTGCCGACCGGCCGGATCAACAATGATACACATCAGGATAAATCGCTTTTGATGAAGCGGTTTGTCCTGTTTTTTTGTGTCTCGATTTTAGCGGTACTGGCCGATCTCGTCTCGAAATCCTTGGTGTTCACGTCCTTCTTTGACCCAACGCACCCCTATCAGATGCCGCACTATTGGGTCGATGGAATTTTCGGAATTCAAACATCCACCAACCCCGGCGCACTGTTTGGAATGGGTAGCGGTTACAGTTGGCTGTTTGCCATTGTTTCGGTGATCGCGATTGGCGGCATCATGTTGTGGCTGTTTGTTTTTCGCGCCGCCTATGATCTGTTTTTAACGTTTACTCTGGGGCTGATCTGCGGCGGAATCATGGGCAACCTCTATGACCGACTGGGGTGGGGAGCGCTGGAGACGTATCCGGATTCGATTCGGACCAACGTGCGCGACTTTATTTTGTTTCGTTTGGAAGGCGTTCCGTTTTTTGACCCGTGGCCAAACTTCAATTTGGCCGATTGCTGGTTGGTTTGCGGAGCCGCACTTTTGTTTTTTCATGCCCTATTCCTAGCACCGCCCGATGACGTCGGCGGTGCCGCAGAAGAAGACGCTCTCAATGTCAAATGAAGTTAACACCCGACTCGAACTGGCTAATCGAATTGCCGTTGAAGCCGGGAAAATTACGCTCAAGCATTTTCGTAAACCCACATTAGACGTCATTAAAAAACGCGACGGATCGCCAGTAACAGTTGCCGATCAAGAATCCGAAACGTTTCTCCGTGAGCAAATTGCCGCCAGCTTTCCCGACGACGCAATCGTCGGCGAGGAATACGGTTCGACCGAGGGCACATCCGGTTTCACTTGGATTCTTGACCCCATCGACGGAACAAAATCTTTCATCAGCGGGGTTCCGCTTTACGGCACGATGGTTGCCGTTGAGCAAGCCGTTGCCGACGGAGACCGAAAGAGCTTAATCGGTTCGGTTTACTTGCCGGGAATCGATGAGGGAATTTTTGCCTCCGAAGGAAACGGCGCTTGGTATTTCACCGGTGATAAATCGCCGGTCCGGGCAGCAGTTTCAAAAACGACGTCGCTCGAGGACGCAGTCGTCGCGACCTCCGCCGTAGAAACATTTGGCAAGCGCGAACGTGATGCGATGGACGTCTACCATCGACTTGCTGCGGCGACTTGGTACAGCCGCACATGGGGCGACGTGTTTGGTTATTTATTGGTTGCAACAGGCCGCGTCGACATCATGATCGACCCAATTTTAAACGTCTGGGATGCGGCCGCAGTCCAACCGATCATCCAAGAAGCGGGGGGGCGTTTCAGCGACTGGGTAGGTGTAAGTAGAATCGATGCCGGCGAATCAATTGGATCTAATGGGCTGTTACATCAAGAAGTCTTAAAGTTGATTGCACAACAGTGAGCGTTCTATGCCGGTCGGTCAACGGCATCAGCGTCGCGTCATTAAACTGGTGTTTCCAACAGGCAGATTGGCGTCAGTATTGATAG
>CAYTPS010000134.1:0-1860 GCA_964439245.1 uncultured Pirellulaceae bacterium
GGCAAGATTGGCTTCCGCCAGTCCCCAAGGCCCCCCTAAGCCAAGTTTTGCGAGCATTCTTTTTGAAAGTAAGGCAACCCTTGTGCCAAGCCAACAAAGTCTGCGATAAGGCGAAGACGTGGAGACGGATGTTCCCTGATATCGGGGCATCAGCCGGTCTGTACCAGCTATTTTGCGGTCAATGAGCCTCTTCGAAGGCTACGACCGGATTTCAATCTCTCTAGGCAAGGATTAGCAACAAGCCAAAGTTTGGCAAAAGGCCAAGAATAAACGGCTGCAACAACAATGTGAGCGCGCCACGCCACCGTGAAATCCGCACAAATCGAATAACCCGACTCTAGGCCAGCGGTTTGTGCTCCAGAGCCAGGAACTGCGGCTCGATACTTTTTAAACAAGCCTCGGCAATGTGTCGTGCTTTTGACGTCAACCAGTTCAATTTTGCTTGAGCAAAATTGGACACGTCCAGCCAGTAACGTTCAAGCGAAGCCAGCTTAAAGGGGGCCAAGATCCCGCTGAAAGACTGTTCAGCGGACGGTTCTCGGAGTGCTAAAACCAATTCAACCCGCTTCTGATCGGCGGAAGCCACATTCCATTTCTCCCATGGCTGTATAACCGTCTGAACCAGTGGCTGCGTTGGACGGAAGACTTCTTCCCGAAGACTGGCCATTTGCTTGTTAGCTTCAGTCGTTATTTGATCGAGAGCGGTTTGGAACAGGCGTTGTCCCGAACAGCATTGGGTGAGTACCGTCGATAAGGTTCCGCCAGTCCCATGCACAGCCGTTTGCAAAACAGGATCATAAAGGGACAGCTCGTCGCCTTGCACTATTCGGTTGCGATGCAGTTCGTGATTTTCAAGTGGGAAGTTCCAGTTTTTGGCTGGCGAGAGGATCCCTGCAACACCTACGTTGCGCAGCTCTTCCAGCAGTTCAATCCCTCGAACCAATTGCAGTCCGCGCGTTCCACCTACTCCCATCCGGCACTGATTCAGCACGCGGTCGAGATTCTGTTGAGTCCTTCGGCGCAAGTACTCAATCGTTGCCCATGGTCGTTGGTATTGCCGGTTGATCTGATGATCTACGGAGTCGATCGCTACGGTCATCCAAGCGTCGAACGGCATCTCAGCTTGCGCGGATTGGAGGCTGGTTAGAGAGGGTATTGAAATCGCAATTATGAAAATCACACGCGCAATCTTGGATCGCAACATGATGGAAAACTCCGTCAATGTGGTAACGATCGCTTCCATGCGACTATCGAGAGGATAGGGAACTTTTTAGTGAAACAGTCCGCCATTGGTTCCTACATCGTCTGCCAAGCAAAAAATCCTGTTCCATAAACCTTAGCGGCTGGGAAATTGAAAAGGGTCGGCTACGAATTTAAGGACTGTGCCGATCACGAGGAAAACAGTCCGATCCTACCGCTAAAAAAAAACGCTTGTCAGCGGGTCCTTTACCGATGGCAGCCAATTTGAAATATTTAGACAAGTGAGTCACCAATTGCCGATTTCTGCAGGTGCAGCGGCCGAGATGAACTATGAACCCGCCATCGGCGTATAAGCACGATAGAAATACCTATATATAGAGGGAGCTAACCAGATGAAGTTGAGTGTAATGATCTGTTTCCTTGCCGGCGCGATGGGCGGCGTGTTTGTTGTGGCGCTGTCACAACAGTGGCTTGATCAACCAGTTGTTGCCCAGCGTTCGTTTCTTGCTCAATCGCCGCAGTTGGCCGACCCGGCGATCGACACGCCGCGTCCCTTGGAAAACCGTCGCCAGAGAGCATTCTCACAAGCAGACACTCGCCGCCAGAGGGTGCTACCGCGCCGAGCGGTCACTGGCACACGCCAGTTTAGCCCAGAAGAAC
>CAYTPS010000134.1:1870-11633 GCA_964439245.1 uncultured Pirellulaceae bacterium
TACGAGAAATGTCAGCGCAGCGTGGTCAACATCGACACAAAAACGATCGTCAACGTCCGGTGGTTGGGAGCACAAGAAAAAGAGGGCTCGGGATCTGGCTGGGTATTGGACAAGCAAGGACACGTCGTAACGAACTATCACGTGGTTCAGGATAGCGACATCGTCAACGTCACAATGGGCGAAGGCGAATCGTTTCCGGCGGAAGTCATCGGTGTTGATCCGCGCAACGACATCGCCGTTTTGAAAGTCAGCATCGACGCCAGTCTACTGTCACCGGTAACTCTTGGGGAATCAGAATCATTGCGAGTAGGACAAAAGATCTTCGCGATTGGAAATCCGTTTGGACTTAATCGGACCATGACCACCGGTATCATCTCCAGCCTCGACCGTTCGCTGGATTCGAAATCAGGCCAGCAAATCCGAAACGTTATTCAGATCGACGCGGCACTCAATCAAGGCAACTCCGGCGGGCCACTGCTGGACAGCGATGGAAAACTGATCGGAATGAACACCGCGATCGCGACACTTAATGGAGGCAATTCAGGGGTCGGGTTTTCTGTGCCTGCCCGCACGATCAAACGCGTCGTCCCTCAGCTCATTCAGTTCGGAAAATTTCGCAGCCCGTGGCTGGGCGTGGATTACTATTGGAAATCCGACCGAGGCATCGGTATCGCCAAAGTTGTTCCCGGTGGACCAGCATCTGCTGCGGGACTGAGAGGGCTAACGGCTGAACGACAGGTCATCATTTTAGGAAATCAACGCGTGGTTGTACCTAAATGGATCAAGGAATCTGCAGATGTGGTGATCAGTATCGATGGCAACCCCGTCGAGAGCCTCGACGATCTACAAATAGTAATCGAGGAGAAAAACCCGGGTGATAATGTCGAGTTGGACGTCCTACGGGAGGGACAGGTGCTGCGCGTCACAGTACAATTGGGTGAAGAACGGTAGGACGAGCGGCAAACAACCGACGGGCACACTCTCCGACCAAAACAATTCTTCATAAGGCGCTTCTCATGCCCAACTTTTGTGTGATCCTTGCTGCAGCGGGAAAGAGCAGCCGATTCAACGACGCTCACTTTAAGAAACCATTCGCCATACTCGCCGGCAAAGCGGTCTGGCTGCACTCGGTCGAGCTATTTCTCAAGCGGTCTGATGTGAAGCAGTTGATCTTGGTAATCGCTTCGGAGGATCGCGCGGATTTCACGGAGAAATTTGGCGCAAATGTTGCCATTCACGGCATCGACGTCGTCATCGGCGGGGAAGAACGCTCGGACTCAGTGCAGAACGCACTCGACAAGGTGCAACCTGAAATTGATTTTGTCGCCATTCATGACGCGGCACGCCCCTGCATTGACGACCGGATGGTCGAAGATGTGTTTGCTGAGGCTGTCAAGCATCAAATTGCTGTTCCGACGATTCCCGTTCATAGCACGCTCAAGAGATCGGCCGACGGTCGTTTCGTCGACCAAACTGTAGATCGCTCGAATCTGTATTTGTCTCAAACGCCTCAGGTGTTTTCTAAAACACTGCTGGAAAAAATGTTTGCCGATCGAGGTGATGCCCAACCAACCGATGAAGCTCAATTGGCCGAACAGCAAGGGTATGCGGTAGCGATGGTTGACGGTTCGAGATTGAACATCAAGATCACGACGCAAGATGATTTGAGGTTGGCTACCACTTTTCTTCAAGCCATGCCGGCACCAAAGTTCGTTGCTCCTATCCACCCGTTTAAAGACGATCAGCTTTGGCGATAGGTTTTCATGGTTTGAACGTCACCACAAAGAGTTACCCGGTAACCAGTGGTCTATTAGATAGAAGAGCTCTACGCCACGGTCTCCAAGCATTTTCAGTTTCGCGACCTATAACTTACTCCTCGTTGTCCCCCGCTTTGGCGTGCGGGTTGTAGTCATCGATATTTGAAACATCTAGATCTTTCGAGAAACCATCGGCCGGTTCGATCAAGATCTCGCTGTGCAACTCAGGCTGTCGCGCGTTGACATTATGATGGCGCGAAAGTTCTAGTAACGCCAAAAAGATTCCTACCATTGCTGATTTGTGCATTGCAGGTTCAAACAACTGCGAGAACGATACTTTGCCAGTGTCGACGATCTTCTGATGGATGCGTTGCATATATACATGGATTGGCGTCTCGTCGTAGAAAACATTCGCCTCAACAACCGGTCGATTGTTTCGTAGTACGCGTCCGAACGCGCTGACCAGGTCCCACAATTCAATCTCTTGAATCGGTTGGTCTGCCGGGCTTACGGTGTCAACAGGGGCATCATTGGCGACCCGCGCGAACCTTGTTCGCCACTGTGCCCGATGAAGTATCAAGGACTCGTTGGCATTACGAAACTTCTTGTACAACAAAAGACGTTGCACCAAGTTATCCCGAGGATCAACTCCGTAAAGTTCGTCTTCCTTCGGTTCATGCTCGTTACGAGGCAACGTAGCGCGAGCCTTGATCTCGATCAGCTGGCTGGCAACATCTACAAACTCGCCCACCAGATTGATCGAGATCTCTTTCAACACGTCGATGTGCTCGAGGTACTTCCCTGTCACATCTGCCAATGCAATTTCCGTGATCGCAACCTCATGTTTCTTCACTAGGTGAAGTAACAGGTCGATCGGACCTTGGAAAATAGATGTGTCTACCTGGAAACTCAACGACTGCTCAACAATCTGCCTTGGGTGATCGAAATGAAAGTCGAAATGTGGTGTGTCGAACACCAGCGCTGTTCCGAGATCCTACCAAGGCGGTTTAGTCAAAACAGCTACTTTTCTACGATGTGCCAAATCCATTTACGGTGGTATGGCTGATAACAGAGAACCATATTCGAGCCGCTTGAGCCACCTCAAAAAGAACGATGTTTGTTCACGATTGCGCGATCGTCCCCGCTCGCCGAGTTATTGCCCTCAAAACGGTTGTGCTGGTTTTGGTTTTTGGAACCCGCATACTTTAACAAGCTAACAAAACTTACCCAGTTTCTTCACGGACAAGCAAGACTGCTAGCCGATACCTCCTGTGTTCGCTGTCTGGTTTATTTTAACAGTCTTAGCGAATCGACATCATTGAAAATATTTACCACTGGGTCCGCCGGCAGCGCGCCAGCCTTCATAACGTGGTGCAGCTATAGAAAGGTGGTTGAGGTAACGAGATTCACGTCTTCCAAACCGAAGCCTTCTCGTCCCCTCTTTTTTCCTTTGAGCGGATTCCAACAACCCAAGGAGATTTGCTGAGGATGCTACAGAATCCAATTCAGATCAAAACCATAAATCAACTACGAAAATTTGTATCCCGAACCCTCTGCCAACGAAACGATTTTGAAGAAGGAATTTTCCAGATAACCGAACGACAACTCACGCGCGACAACAAACTTTGCGGCATCTTCTTTTGCCTGCACGGACCGCGAAGCGTAAAACTGACTGCGGTTTGGGAGTCCGACAGAAACACAATTTTGTTTTACGGTGCCACCGGGGAACGGTTCCAACGGTCCGCACTGGATCGTGAGCTGTGTTTAGACGCGGCTTAAATACCCACCAAAACCTCATACATCAACGATATACGTAAGGAATTTTGCTATGCTCGTACTTTCCAGAAAGGAAAGCGAAAAAATAATGCTGGGGGACTCAATTGTTTTGACAATTGTTCGTGTCTCCGGCGATCGCGTTCGTCTTGGGATCGAAGCCCCATCAGATATGTTGATTCTCCGGAAGGAACTGGAGGACTCAGACTCTAGACCAGGTGTGAAAGCCGCAATCGCACCACCGGCTGCCGCTTAGTCGGTAGGTTTGCCGGAGTTCCAGACCGCTTTTGTGATCAAGTTTGAGCTCCAAGGATTTCTGCGACTCTGATCAAAGGAATTCTGGCCGGTTCGGCCATGACTTGACTCACCCTCCCATTTCAACAAGGACGCCTATGTTATTCCTTTTCTGTATCTCTGTTTTGGCAACCGTTGCTAGCCGCACACGCCGGTCAATAGACAACGGCATCTAAAGCAACGTGGCCTAGCCAAACCAGTATGACCACGGCAACGCCCCTGCCCAAAGTCAGACTCCCAATGACACGCGCTGCACGCTGAAGTGCAAGCACATCGTTTCACGGCAGGAAATTCCAAATTCTTGTGATTTGAAACTGGATAAGCTTTAACGATTGTGCCGATATTGCTGAACACACAGCCGGTTCGGATTGCGTAAAAGCTTCTGATTAGGCTCGTATCACCGCATGATTCGAGCTTATCCGGTTCAGACAGCAGGTCCAAGCATGACCTGCGTTGTGTGTTGTCATGAGTCATTTGGAGTGAGAGTCCGATGGGATCTCGAAGATACACCGGCCGGCGCGGCCCTAAAAGATTGGCCTCTTATTTTAGAGCGCGTCACTTCGGCATCAAAGCAGTCTTGGTTTGCGCATTCAGCGGTAGTCTATTGGTGACTTGTCCGTCGTCAGCGCATGCGCAGCCTCCGATTCCGCCCACACTCAATGCGCTACCGAAGAATCACCAACTTCCGCTTACCGGTGGCCTTGGCAACAGCGTTGATGTTCTCCCCGAACATTATCAAGCAAAGGCGCCAACAAAATACCGTCCGAAGCGTCGAAAAACCATTCCCACACTGCGAGCCAGATACCGCCCTCAAGATGGCGACCTGTTCGGTGAAGGCCAAGCCAATTCTGGCGATGCGGCTGAGGGCAGCATTTTTGAAGCGTTGGAAAAAGGTCCTCAACCACCGGCCACCAAGCGACCGGCTCAGACCAATCCCTTTGCGGAGCCCAACCAGGCGAATCCATTCGGCGAACCCCAAACCCAAACGCCGACACCTTTTGATCCATCACCCAGAGAACCCTTGATGGACACCCAGCTGGAGCAACCAACGCCCAGAACCAGAAAACGAACCTCCGGCCAAACACTCGGTGGCGAGCAACCGCGGCTTCCAGATGGTAGCGAATATACCCCCGATTCCGGCAACATTCCTGAACTGCCGATGCCCGATGGCGGCACGAGGTCCACTGAAAAAGCAGGTTCCGGGGATGATGCACAAGGCGACTCATCGATTCTCATCCCGCCAGAGGAGGAGGACATCTCAACTGAGCTCAGACAGCTCAAACGCGAACTAGACAATCTGGATTTGGTAGATCCCCGTGACCGGTCGCCACGCTCCGACCAGTCAAGTCGTCGCCGACGCGGCAACTACAGCGGACAACAAGATTTTCGTCGCCGTCCGACCGGATCAAACGTTTATCGACCGGCGCGGGAACCGTCGTACTACTCGAGGTCTACCGATTACGGTTCGGTCACCTACGGCCAGTCTCATCCGGGATACGATCCCAACAACCCGTATGCATCTTATCCCCATGTGGCGCCAAACGACATGGAGATGATCGTGCAGAACGCTGTGCGACATGCGATGCAAAACTACGCCGCCAATCCTTCCAATCCAGCTGTAGCGCCCTATTACGGTTGCGGCTACGAATGCCCACCGTGCCCCACCGGCTCGCAAGCCCCGCCATCGCCTGATTGCGGTTGTGGCCCACATGGAGTTCAAGCCGATCCGGCAGCGATGTTGAGCCAGCAATTTGCCCAACCGGCTTCCTCGAGTTGTTCCTCCGCGGTAACCAATGAAGTTTATGAAGGCGTTGTGTGCGGCGATCAAGAAATCGAATCAACCGCAACCGGCTGCTTCCCCCGAAAGGCTTCGGGCCTCAGCATCGGAGGAATTGGTCTGGGAGCCATCCGCAACGACGGACCTAATATCTACTACGGCAGCATCTTCGGTGGCTGGGTCGGGCTGGACGATTTAATGCTTAGCGGCGACGAGGGTCAGATACAAATCAGCAATGATAGTGGTGTCGCCGGTGGATTTGCGTTAGGGCAAATTCAAGGTAAAAACTTACGTTCCGAACTAGAGGTCACCTACCGTGGAAACGACCTAACCGCCATGACGCTCAATGATCTTGCCGGATCGACTCAACTGTTCGAGGGTGATGGCAAAATCGATACGGTGTCGGGAATGCTCAACGTCATCTGGGATTTTACGGACCTGCCAAGCCGTTGCTTCACGCCATATCTTGGTGCCGGTATCGGCGGTGTCTCCGCAAATGCAGACTTTCAAATCAATGGGCAGAATGTACTTGGCGACGGCAACGATACGAGCCTGGCCTACCAGTGGATTGCCGGCATCAGCGTAAAGACTCAGTCGCTTTCAGATCTGTACGTCGAGTACCGATACTTCGCCGCCGATTCACTGCACTTTAACACGACGCTTCCTGCCAGCGCCATTATTGACGGTGACGGAGAGTTGGAATACCGAACCAGCAACGTGCTGTTTGGCTTTCGCAAGAAGTTCTAGATTACTGCTGAAGGCCAACTCAATGAGACTCATTGACATCTTGATTGTCGGGTTCGGTGGAGGCTTTGGCGCTATCTGTCGTTTCGCCATCGCATGGGGATGCCAGCGGTTTCTCACTCTCGCGGCGCCTATCGGTACCCTGATCGCGAACGTCACGGGTTGCTTTTTGATTGGGCTGCTGATCGGATCTGGCAAAGCTGATCAATCGGACACCGCCCGACTGTTGCTGGGAGTCGGATTTCTTGGAGGGCTAACGACGTTTTCAACATTCGGCGCCGAGACAATCGCCCATCTGCATCAAGGTCACTACGTTGCCGCCGGAGGGAACGTAGCTCTAAACGTTGTGCTCGGACTGTTGGCGGTGGCTCTGGGTATTGCCTTAGGCAAAAAAGTCAGCGCGTAACGCGTAGCGGGGAGTCATGAGAGCTTGAGGTTCAAAGCGGTGCCACAAAAGCTGCGTGCCGATTTATCTATTGGGTCTGCAAGATACCAATGAAGTATGGGATGTCAAAGAAGTCGACATCTCCGTCCTCATCGCAATCTCCTTCGGCCTGGAAAAGCCCAGCTTGCAACACGGGAATGAACAATGGGATATCCGCGAAAGTCACCGCCCCGTCTAAGTTGAGATCTCCTCGCAACACGGACGAAGACACAGTATCAAATTCGTTAAAGATACTGTGGATATAGCCGTCGCCAGCAACCAGTCCATAAGTCTTGATCCGCAGGAAGTCTTTGGACAGTGAAGTGGTTGCGTTTTCAAAAACGGCTGTCCCGTGGGCGGATTGAGGATCACCTGCCTTGAACAATTGCAGTTCTTCCAAGAGAACGTTGGAATCCCCGCGGTAGATTTCGGAAAGAAACAACAGGGCATCTTGTTCTTGATTATAGACAGTGTTTTCGTGGTGATGTGATGAGAGCGCAATCCTCGAAAAGTTAGATCCTACGTCTGATCGGATTTTGTAATCGATCTCAATGATTCCAACGTTTCCTGAGGCCGTTGCACCTCCAATGAACCCGCTATAGAGTGCGTCACCGGGGCCAAAGTATACCCAAGTGTCTAAGTTTCCCGGGGGGTGCACGAAGGGTGTGTGATACATATCATCCGAATCATCAACAGGTGTACCACTTGCCCCAATCTTAACTCCCCTTGAGCTTCGATAACCAGTACCGAGCAAATCATTAATGCTTAATTCCACCAGCCCCTGTACAAAGATGTCATCGATTGCACTTGGGTCGGTTGCAAAACTGGTTGGCAGCGTTGCAGCGAAACGTGTGGCTCGGACTGAAACATCCGAAAGCGTCAGGCCATTGCTTTGTAGTTCAGGCGATTGGTTTAAAAACGATTGGAATGTTGATAGGCTAGAAATCGGATACGCCGGCTGCACCATCGCAACTTCTTCTTGTGTTAGACCTGATGTCCGAATCCACTGGACGATATCGCCGTCATGAACGCTACCGACTCGCACAAGATTATTTGCGTTGACGATCTGTGCGACTTCGGTGTCTTTTCCATCGGAGTGCATCAAGTGCGCGACAGCACAGCGTGTGTCATGACGATCAACAAATACTGGAACTGCATCTGGCGATTGCCCCTCGTTGAGCGGGAACCTGCCTCGATTCATGTAGTCGCGGATCCGTTTGATCTGCTGCCGCCGGTTGTGAGCCAAGTAAATGAGTGCGGCGCGACGTTCGTCTTCTGTCCAAGGCTTTGTGTCGCTCGCTTCGGCACGCTTTAATGCGGTCATCAGGCTCGATGCATTCTTGGCTTCCAATTGGACAATGGCTGCCGCAAAGTGGCCCTTCACTTGGTCGTTGATTTCTTCCGCCGATAAATCATCGTCCCACACCGACGAACCGAGGTAGGCAGATTTCAGTCCGCTCGCGGCATCCGCGTTAGCAGGCCAAAGAAAGAGTCCGACAACAACGGAGACGACCCAGATTTGCAATCTCAAAAACCGAAACATCGATGACTCTACCGTTGAATCCTTGGAAATCAGATAAGGCTTGGGTAATTCATAATAACAGATGAAAAACTGCGTTCAACAAATAAGCTCGTACTTCGCAAGTCACTTCAGCGGTAGCATCGCTGCCTCGACTTTTAAAAGTTGTGCTTGCTGCCACCATCATTTACGGTTCGGTGTAAGTTGCCTCACTGAAAGCAACGAGTTTTCAGTCTTTGAGTGGACGAAATGTGAAAAGTGAATACGCTTACTAACTTGACGCATCATTTCAAGGAGAAGTTATGAATTGCTGGACTTTAGCTTTAGGATTTTCAACTGCTTTCTTGCTGTTTTTTTCTGGTTCGCAGTCCGCGGTTGCTCAAATGACTCCCGGAGTTGGCTACGCAACGTCGCTTTCAACAATATCGCATGATGTCAGCGGCACGGTCACCATCTTGGATGAAGACACACTTCTCGTGGAGGACTTCACGTTCGACGGAGCGGGACTCTCGGTCTTCTTTTATCTAGGCACTTCCGACACAACCTTTTCAAGCGGTTTGGCAATTGGCCCCCAACTGGTGGGCACAGTCTTCGATGGTAGCCAAGCCCCATTTACCATTGATTTGCCGACCGGCACGACCATTGACGGCTACAACGCGATCTCAGTCTGGTGTGTTGCCGCCGACGTTTCTTTTGGCGATGGTACGTTTTCTGCGCCGGGGCCAGTTTTGGGGGATCTCGAGTTGGATGGGATGGTGGATTTTGCTGACATCGCCCCTTTCATTCAACTTTTGATCGATGGGGAGTTCCAAGTCGAAGCCGATTTTGATCAAGATTTAGCCGTCACCTTCGCGGATATCCCGCTATTCATCGCAGTTTTGAGCGGCCAATGAGTCTGTCCAACAGTCTCCTCAGTCTTTTATCGCCGTGGGATGAAGTGCAGCAAGATAGTGGCTGCATTGGAATTGCAAATTGAGCGAGGTCGACAAAAAGGTTAAGTCGTGAGACACCTCTTCGGTGGTTGGCTTTCTCAAATCTGGCACTTATGCCGAACAAACCGATTGCGACGAACACGTTGAGGAGGACTTTTGAGGCATTCAACGGTTTATGTCGATTTTGATCCGCACTTCAGTGAGAGAGACCGTTTTTCCCTGCTATGTACTGTAGTTTGTGGGAATCTGTGCCGAATTCTCTCTCGTAAGAGGCTTTAGGGTTCTACTTTGCTTTACCCTCTTATTTTTCCCGACCACCAAAATCCTGCATTTCTAAAAGCTAACTCTTAACTTTTTAGGGTTTCCTAGAAATGCACAAAAAAATCCTGTCTTGAAAGTTCGAAGAACTGAAAACGTCCGTGCCGCGGATCCCCTACCGAATTTGGCACTGACGATAGACAACCCTTAACACCTTAGAACCTCACGGGTGAGGAATCTAAACACCTTAGAAAGTTGCCATGTTTAAGAAAATTTTATGTGTTG
>CAYTPS010000135.1:0-5372 GCA_964439245.1 uncultured Pirellulaceae bacterium
AACCGACCGACTGCAGCGATTTGGTAATCGCTTCAGCATCGCGTTTGGGGTTCTTCAGCGGGGCATGCTGGTAGCTGGAGTTACCAATCACCAACGCAACGCGGCGTGGCTGAGTATCATCAGTTGCCTGGGCCCCCATCAACAGGCTGCTATTCAGGCATCCGACGAGAAAAATCGCACAGAGTAATGTCTGTTTCAACATAGTTGACCGTCTCAAAGTCATTTTCTTTTACCCTGCGGAAAAGCATTTCAGACTTATCGCAGTGGTTGTTCCCACCGTCGATTGTATCCGGATTAGGAGAGGCTGTACGAGAAAATCGCATTAATATTTGTAAGTGAATTTATCGAGCCACCTGCGAGCGACCCGTGTTCGAAAGTTAAACGAGTCACTTTGCCTTTTCTTCCAGTGATTTGAGAAAAGTTTTGAAGAGTAGAGGTTGAAGTTTGATCAATCGGGAGGCTGGTCAAACGTAGAAAGCGGACGTTAGGGCGCAGCAAAACGGCTTAAACGTCCGGTGACTCACGAGAGCTTTGGAGTTTTGAACTCCTGCAATAGATGACAAATCAAGCGGCTTTACTTTTGGCCTGCGTTCTCTGCTCCGAAAATAGCTCACGTCGCAGTACATCTAACGCTGCTTCATCGTCCCAATAATTGGTGTGGCCGTGGCAGCCTAAGGGGTGAGAGGAACTATTGGGAATCGACGCACCAAAATCAGCCATCCAGGACTGTGGCGTTTTTGTAAGTGTTTGCACTGGAAAGTCGATTTCTTGCCCGACAAAGTCGTCAATGCGGAAAAAGTTGATCCATCGATCGATGCGCTGCCGTAAGTCATCCCAGAAGGGCTCGTTCAAGGATGGATAAACGTGTCCAAAATAGTGCTGATACAAATAGGTTAAAGGTGATCCCATTGTCACCAGTGAAGTTCTTGAGAAAGACGAACTCAGCCAAGCCATCTCGGGATCGTTGAGGATCTCAACGGCAACCATGGTCCCTTGACTGTGACTGATGATCACCAGTTCGGGGCGGTGGCGAAGTCGCTCGCGATAGTAGACCAGTATTTTCTTGATGCGGCAATGAATCATGTCGCGCCGGCTGAAGAACAGGCTACCAGAGGCAAACGTCGTTTCCTTGATGTCGAATTCATCGTCGTCGTCCAAGGCGTCTTTTAGTTTGGTGGCGCGGAAATAGAAATGGTTGACCACATCCAGCAAGATGTCGAAACCTGGCCGCAAGTACGGGAGCAGAAATATCCCTAGCGCTCCCAGCGGAACCATCAGCATAACTGCGTACTTGTTGATCTCAACTAATGCCAGTCCAAAGGGGGTTTGGAGGTAGGCGATCCCCATCATGTTCATGTTGACCAACAGGAACACAAGTGACACTCCACTTGCAGTACAAATCGCCAAAGTCCACTGGAGCAATGAATTGACAATTAGGCGAGGCGGGCGTTTGCCACGCAAGTACGAGGAAATATCGTTTTTCGCTCGCCATGAAAAATAACGAAATAGGACCGCGCAGGTAGTTAGCGCCATGATTACCATCATCAAGAACTGAACTCCCAGTAACGGCAATGCTTCATCAAATGTAGCAACAAATTCAGGGATGCGTTTTGTTTTTGAGATGCCCTCTCGCGCGAACACCCAAATCATGGGTATCGCCTGTCCCCAGATACCAACTGTTAGAGCGGGCAATAGAAATCCTAAATTGATCGCCGGCTTATAGACGCGCGGATGAGCCAAAGCTCCGAACCAGCAGACGCCCATCGCCGCTACGACAATACTTTCAACGAACCATATCAATCCGAGCAGGATCACCAGCACCCGACAAAACCAGATCATTCCTGGGTGAGCACAGTTTTCGCAGCTTAATTCTGGACAAATCGGATCGATCACCCAAGCCTTCGCGACAATTAAAATGGAAGACCAAACAGCAACGATGCAGAACCACGACCAGAACCGTATCACCACACGTGAGCGCGTTACACGCAGTCCAATCCCAACAGCTAGAATAGCGCTCAACGCACATCCGCCAACCAATGCTTGGGTCCAGAGTGCATCACGATAGGAGCCCGGCCAAATCGTGTCGGTTCCCAAAGCTGCGGCCGTGATCAAGCCGAGGAAGATCGTGATTGCCAAAACGGGCCCCTGTAAGATTCGGGCACTCATCAGGCCGAGGAGTTTGAGATTCCTTGCCGCGACGCCTGGTTGATCGGCCGCAACATAGGCTACATATCTGAGCCCAAAGAGAATTTGGAATAGGCCATAAACCAGTCCCAACACGCCCCGCTTAACTTGCGACAGGTCGCCCCAAAACACCTCAGCCATTTCGCATTGGTTGCCATGGATTGATAGTTGCCGGATGTGAGTTGGAAAGGTTTGAGTGCGGTGAGCGACGGTTGATCTTTCGCCAAGCCAAACCGTGCTCTGATGTTCGACCAGAGGTTTTTCGTCTTGCGCAAGTGCGCGCGCAAACCGGTTCAGCGTTCCTCCGGGAGGCGGATCGCCCACTCCGTGGATTACCAAAACCACTTTCTCAATCGACGCGTCCTCAATCGCCACGGTCAGCCCGTCTTTGGCCAGAGACTCATAAACCGTGGACTTTAGAGGAACAGAGTCGCTAGGGCAGGGGAGATTTGGGGGTGCTGTCACTGGCGACAGCACCGCAGGCACTGGCCGGTTCGCTCTCGAGTTTGTGGGGCGTCGATTGACTTTTCTTGACCCCAGTTTGTGCCTTTGCTACTGTCCCAACCGCATTGTTGTAAATTTGTGCTCAAACCTTGGAGTTATTATGAAGCCATCAGTCTTGCTGGTTGTGTTAGGCGTGCTTTGTTGTCTGCTAGTTCAAACTAACGAAATACAAGCGTTTGACGGTGCTCCCGCAACTTTAAAGATCGGCGAAACCGAGGTTGCCCGAAATGGAATCGGCACCCGCAGTAAGATGATGCTCTCGCTGTACGAGTGTGCTCTGTACCTGCCTGAGAAAAGCAATGACTCCGAAGCGATTCTGGCGTCCGACCAGCCGATGGCGGTGCGCATTGAGGTTACGTCTCGCTTTGTCAGCCAAGCCAAAATGCTCTCAGCGTTGAAGGATGGGTTTCAAGCCTCCACCGGCGGCGACACATCTGCCATTGAAGCGGAAATAAAGAAGTTCGGCGATTGTTTCTCAGCCCCGATAAATATGGGAGACGTGTTTGTGTTGGCCTATACGCCAAGCACTGGGATGGTCGTCTACAAGAACAATCAACGTCAGGGCGCTATCGGTGGGCTGGAGTTCAAGAAGGCTGTGATGGGGATCTGGCTGGGCAAGAAACCGATCGACGCACACCTTAAGACAGCAATGCTAGGCAGTGCTCAGCTGCGGTAACGCCGAGATGGTGTGTCTTTATGAGATAACCGCCAGACGAGACCGATGGCGATTTGTCGTCGCTATCTCCGATTCGCAGGTTTCTTGCGACTACCGTGTTTTTGGTAAACCTTGGCGGACGCCTCACGAGTTGCCGGCAAACGCTTGTGCTGATGCATGCGATCCCGCGCTAACCTGTAACGCGTTTTATGATCCACGATTGGAGCAGGATAGTCCTTGCCGATCTCACAGCAAAACAATGTTTGCTCCATCGCATTCATTTTATGGGGCTCGGCCAAATGCTTGTCGGGTACTTCTGCCAACTCGGGAACGAAGCGCCGGATGAAGATTCCTTGAGGGTCTTGGTCGGTGACCTGTTTAATGGGTGAATAAATCCGCACCGCATTGATCCCCGTCACGCCCGATTGCATTTGGATTTGACTGTAGTGGATTCCAGGTTCGTAGTCTAAAAATAGTCTTGCGAGGTAAATCGCTGGCTTGCGCCAATGAAGCCACAAATGGTAGGACGAAAATGAAACCAGCATGGCTCGCATACGAAAGTTGATCCAGCCGGTTTGATGCAGCGCTCGCATGCAGGCGTCAATCATCGGATAGCCAGTTTGGCCTTCGCACCAAGCTTCGAAGAAATCATCGTTGAACTCACCTTCACGTAGACCGTCGTAAGCCCGATTAAAATTCTCAAACTCAATCGAAGGTTCGTCCTCCAGCTTCTGCATAAAGTGGCAATGCCAACTCAAGCGCGACTTGAACGAAGACAATGACTTAAGCCAGGTCGGCTCGATCTTCTCGCCGGCCTGCCTGAGCGTCTTTAATTGCTGAACGCGCGATTGCATCCGCTGGTGAATCGTCCGCATCGAAATGTTGCCGTAGGCGATGAAGGGGCTAAGTCGGCTACATCCGGTTTCAGCAGTCAAAGGGCTCGACATGTCCGAGCGATAATTCACGCCACGCGCGGTCAAAAACGAGTCAAGGCAATCGTTGGCGTTTGCCTCGCCCCCGCGTTGAACGTTTTCTCTTTCGAATGTGTGCACGCTAAACTGCGATGGCGTTTGAGTCTCACCCACAGAGAGACTATTCAGCTCAGGAGGTGGTGTGATTTTTTCTGGCGAGTCAATGACTGGCTGTCTCATTCGCTTGGCCCACTGAGCCGACCAGCCGTCTCGGTCCTCCAATCGACGCACCACTCCGTACTGTGGAATTTCCTTAAACGGGATGGCTTTATCCTTGGCCCATGCACGTACACGTCGATCACGCTGGTAGCTTCGATAGTTAAAGGTCTCCTCGTGAGCCCAGATTTTATCGATACCAATTTCATCGTGCAGTTGTTCGATAATGTCCGGCAGTCGGCCGGTTCGCAGCAGCAGTTCACTACCAAGTCGTCGTAAGTTCGCCCGCAGTTCGTTCAGCGATTCATTGACGAAATTCAGATGAGCCGCATCGCAGTCTTCGGCTTCGATTAGTTCCGGTTCATATACGTACAAGCCCAAGCAATGGCCTGCCGTAGCCGCATTGAACAAGGGAGCATGATCGTGAATCCGCAGGTCGCGTTTAAACCAAACCAGTTGAATTCCCATAAGTACTTAGCGCTGTTGAACAATGACAAATGCGTCACGTGGTGACCGTTGGGGCGGCGAGAAAATAACTCAGGTCGTTTTGCCTTTTCCTGTTATATCTGCGGCGATGTAGTATGCCGACAGCAGCCATGGCACCACGCTCAACACCAACAAGAGTATGCTGAATGTCGAATTCAACTCAAATCGCGCGTTGCCCGACCAAGTTTGCACGATCGCGAAACTCATCTGAAACAGCGTACTGGTCGCAGCCGCTGCCAAGATTGCAAGACGCCTACGCAACGATACGTTCAGCTTTCGCAATATGAAAACGATCGCTGGAAAGAGCTGCAGGGCGTGGATCGCCACACCATGAGGGAACTTGGCGACACCTCGCGCGCCAATCGTTTCTGGTGGCAGCCCTTTTGCGGTTTGAGAGTACCCATGAGCCGAGATGA
>CAYTPS010000135.1:5382-11542 GCA_964439245.1 uncultured Pirellulaceae bacterium
AACAGAAACAACATCCCTAGCCTAATCGCCAAGCGGTAGTCTTTCGGTAGGTGTAACCGGCCGAAACTTCTGACTGAAAAATGGCAGATGCCTAAGAATGCGATGACGATCAATAGTAGCATTGCGCGATCGACATTGGCATCAAATAGCGTCATTTGATTGAAGTGGGACGCAACGCCTCGCCATCGTTGCAACGCAATCAGCAGCACCTCAGCCACTAAAGCGACTGCAACCGTTTTTGCCACCCATTGATCGATGACTTTCTGTTTCAAGTGGTTTGCCAACCAGCCCATTGACCAGAGTGTCATTCCGGTGGACACCCCGAAGAGGATTGGCTTACGCCAAGACACAGCACCTTCCCACGGCCCAGCAGCCACCAGGTAAATAGGCACATGTATCAAGCCAAATAGCACCAACGCTTTGCCGCTCAACGAGAGCCAAGCACCGCCAGTTGAATTTGCTGATTGGAGTGTTTTGGGCATGTTAGCTTGGCCGGGCATGCAGTTGAGTAGCAGCTTTACCGCGTTACTGCCGTTAACTGCAAACCCGGAGCGACAGCAACTGAGCCATATTCAGCAATGAATTCTCACTAGCCGTATTTTAACAAGAGATAGGGCCGCAGAATTGCGGTTGCGTCCCCACAACGGCCTTCAAATAAAGGGAATTGCAGAAGGTCGCACAGATTGTAGCCCTTGCTGTGACCGGTTCGGATCTCGATTGAGAAGTACTGAGCTTTGGGGCAGGGCAGCCAGCTGACTAAATCAGGTTCATGACGCATTGGCAGCAAGATAGCCAACCATCGATCGTCATACCCAATATCGGTTCTAGATAGTCGGTTTCGAGTAAAGCGCGCGTCGTTCCGGCAGGTTTGTCGGCTTGTTCGAGCATGCCCGGGAATACACCGATGCCTGCCAAGACACGCGCGAGCAAACACAGCCCAAGAAACAGACCGTAATGCATTAGTCCCATCGTGTAGTCGAAATCGAAGCTGAGCATACCTGCGGCTCCACCGACCCCTAGCATTCCCACTAAGGCAAGTATCCAAGTCCCCGTGTCATATCGATCACCAAAGGCATATTTCGCCAAGGGCATGCCACCCCACAGCAAAGCATAAATTGCGCCGCAAATGATTACTCGCAACCACAGTTCTTGGCCGACAAACGAATCAAGTTCCTGATCCTTCAGAATGTTGTACGCACCGTACGCCACCAAAGGAGCCAAGATAGTCATCGGGAACACCATCAGAGGCATCGGCAATTGCGACTTGTCCTCGAAATAAAACTGAACGCAGAGTGCTCCAATCAAAAACGCAACGACGGAACCTACCATCGCCACAAGTTGGATCGTGGAAAACTTGTTTTCTTTTCGTTTGAGCGGCTTGAGAATTTGTCGTCCCTTGCCATCGGTGGGACCGACGACAGGTGCCGAAATGACTACCTCGTCCTCAAGTTTAGGAACTGTGATGACTTCTTTGCACTTGGGGCAGGGGCCCTTCTGGCCAGCGAATTTCTCGCTGACTTTGAATCGGGTGTGGCATTTAGGGCAGGTGACCTGAATAGGCATTGTTAATATAGCTCCGACAAATCGTCTTCATTGAGCAGTTTGAAATCGTGACTGGCGAGTGTTTCCATTGCTTGATCAATGTTGTCAACCATGACCGCGACAGTCAAACAGCCCTCGGATTTAAGCATCAGAGGGTAAGTTTGCACGATGTTCACTTCGGCTCTCAACAGCGCACTGCACATGTCCAGCATCGGCTGTGTGCAGTCGCGCAGCTGCACTGCGATCAGATCGCTTTCGATCATCGCCAGACCGGCTCTCTCAAGAATCTCGCGCCCTTGTTCCGGATGGCTGAGGATACAGCGCAAGATACTGCACTCGGTAGAATCGATGATGCTTAACGCGAGGATTCGAACATCACTTTTGACGAACCGACGAAGAAAGGCTTGTAGGGATCCCACTTTGTTTTCGAGGAAGATCGTAAATTGCCGAATCGTGGGGTAGTCTCTGCCCCGCCCTGTTGAAGGGCCGATCGTGGTACCGGCGTCGTCGGCTTGGCTCATTGCAATCTCGCATGTTCAATGAAAAATCTCTAGATTATGGTTGCCGGGTCGTTCGGCCAACCATTTTCAACGAATTACGATAAGGATTCACATGCTTCCGGTCAATGCAGGCGGACAAATCCCCCAGAGTCACGAGTTTGAATTTCGCGTGCGCTACACGGAAACCGATGCTCAAGGACGCGTGCATCATTCAAATTATGCCAACTATTTCGAGATGGGACGCACAGAATTGGTGCGTAGTTCTGGAATATCGTATCGAGACATCGAGGCGGCCGGCGTAATGCTGGTGGTTACAGACTTGAAGTGCGAATTCTTCAAGGGCGCGCAGTACGACGACTTGCTGAAGATGAAAACGACAGTCTTGAGAGCCAAAGGCGTGAGAATCGTCAATCGCTACGAGATCTTTCTAGACGACAAGTTGATCGTGCGAGGCGAAACAACCGTCGCCGCAGTGGACTCAAGTGGTAAGGTTGTTCGGCTGCCAGAGTTTCTGCAATTGAAATAGTCCAGCCGAGCCAAAAATCCTCTAGCGGAGCCATTCAGGGATGTCGTCATCATCGGCATCCGCTTCAAACACCTGAGATCGAAAATTGGGTGAAGCGTTACCGTCGAGTTCATTGTCCGTTTGGACTGAGTTCGAAATTGCAAAGTCTAACTCGGAAACGGAATCCTGGGTCACGTTTTCGGTCAGCGAAAACTCCTCGATGTTTTCACCTGAATGACCGGCGGCCTTCAAGTGAGTTGCCATTGGCAGTCGCTCAGCGGGCAAAGCGTGCGGGAATTTCGCATAGAGTTGCTCGGTTGCAAAGTACTCGTCTTTTTCGCCATAGATTGCGTCAGACTTTGAATAGCCTGGCTTTCCGATCATCTCTGGTGGAAGTCTTGGATGATCACTGACTTCATCGCAGTATTGGTCAACTGTACTGTCGCTTCGAGTCATGAGATACATTGCAAAAGGAACGAGGCATACCAACATCCACCAAGGGCTCAACCAAGCTGGCTCCGGTTTCACTGCCGGCGCGACGGGAGTTGTATGGGCAACGGTCATCGCCGTTGTATTGGCCGCAACATCGGTGCTCGATTCATATCGCTCCAACCGGTAGCTCGGTTGTTTTACTTGAACTTTAGAAGGGCTAACTTGATTAACAGGCGTGTTATTCCAATAGCTGTTTTCTACAGGCTGCGTTGCGGCGGGCAGTTCGGTCTTGGGTGTAGATTTAACTTTAGCCGATGCCGTACCAAAAACATTCTCTGCTTTTGCCGGGGCCGGAGGTGCCTGGAATAGTTCTTGCTCAACCCTTGGAGCAGGGGCTGGAGGTGGTTCAGGCAATGCGGCTACTTCCTCTGCTGACTCGAAAACGTGATTTGTTGGGGCTGGCGGAGAGAAATCAACGGCGGCACTCTTTACAGAAATCTCTGGCGTTGTGTCTTTGGGCAGTGATACGAAAATCGCCGGTGGCGGTAGTTCTGCCTCCGCAGGCTTTGGCACATAAGCCTTCCACTGCGTTTGGTCTTGGTAGACGTCAAGCGTCGTGTCGATAACCGGTGAACCGACGTATGATTCAAAATTTGGTGTCAGTAAATGGCCATTAGGCTTTTGCGAATTGGCTTCCTTGGCCCGAGCCTTTGCTAATTCTTCTGGTGACTGCGAACGCAGGACGATCACCTGTTTGTCGTTGCTGGGGGCAGCTTCGGGTAGCGAAGGCTCGGCGAATAATGCCTCGGTAGCTTCGGTCCTCGGTAAGAACTCTTTCACTTCGGTGACTTCGTCACGCTCCGGGGCAGTTGTGTAGGGGGTTGCGCCGTCCAGTCCCTCGTTGGACTCGGCAGTGGCTTCCAATTGATTCGCTGCGTTTCGAGGTCGGCCAACGTAGGGGCGATCAATCGGAGACTTGTAGATGTCGGACGCAAATTGTTGCTCGTGCTGAATCTGGGGACGTTCGACGCGTTGCAACTGCCCCAGATTTGCAGGGGGCGCAAACGATTGAACGTTGGCTGGAACCTGCTCAACACGCGGAGGATCTTCAAGAGGCAACGCGGGCTGTGTGTTTTGTTGTCTGGGGCTCCATTGCCACGTGGTTGCTGGTTGATCAGAAAAGTTATGCGTCTTACCAGTAAAAGCGTTTTGTTGTTTTACTGTAGAAGATTTCGGGGAGGCTTTGGCTGATCGTTGGGAGCTCGTCAGGCTGTTTAGCTGTGAGTCGATGAAACTTGAATTGTTCTGAAACACCGAGTAGCCCTCAGCCGGCGCGCCGTTGGACTGGTTTGCGTTGAACGAATACTTGGGATGTTGCATCTCTACACTCCGACAATTTTTGTGCGCGGCAGTAAGAGCCAGATTCTCGCGCCTACTGGCCGACAAAATGATGAGCTTAGAAGGTTGTTTGCTGTTTCAGTGCCTGCGAATTACAGATCTAACAGTTGCTCACATAAGGCCGGTTCTACCGGTTGGTATTCAGCTTCATCGGAGAATGGTTGTGCGTTCTGCACCCGCAATCCCAACAACCAGCTAAGAATTGGCCCTTGGGAGTCTTTGGTGCACAAGTGAAAGAATGTTGCTGGCGAAATTCGGCGGCATCCCTTTTCTAACCGTCAAACTTCCACAGGCGTACGTTTTCAGCAAATGGGCAAAAAGTTTACAATTTTGTTTCGCGCGAAAATTGTCGTGAATTGACAGCGAGATCGTTGTGAAACTCAATCCGGTCACTTACAGTAATCCCTTAAAGAAACCCCTTTCATGGGGCTTTGTCCTGCCTTGCTCAATGATTACTGGGCTCGGCCTACCGAAGACGCATGCGCGTTACACCAGGCGCTTGTGGCGTCGAACATTTTGTGGAGTCATAAATTGATGCGTTTTTCTTCCGTGGTTACTTTTGCTTTGGCGATGTTTTCTGTGCTGATGTTTTCTCCGGCTTGGACGGTGGAAGCTCAGACTCAAGTGGTAGAGCAAACTGAGAAGGTTGCCGATTCTACGATTCACCCGGATTTATGGCCCAAGACCAGCGGCCCGATCGCTGTCGACGCGGAACTAGAAAAGCGTATTGATGGGCTGCTTTCGAAAATGACCTTGCGTCAGAAAGTTGGCCAAATCATTCAGGCTGACATTGGGTCGATCAAACCAATGGATCTCAAAAAGTATCCTTTGGGTTCGATCTTGAACGGCGGAAACTCGGCACCCAACGGCAACAATCGTTCAAAGCCAGAGGCTTGGTTGAAATTGGCCGACGAGTTCTACGAAGCTTCAAAACAATGTGATCTTGAAGGCGGCCCTTTCATTCCGTTGCTTTGGGGAACCGATGCCGTGCACGGTCACAGCAACATCGTCGGAGCGACTTTCTTTCCGCACAACATTGGACTTGGCTGTGCCCGCAACCCGGAATTGCTCGGAAAGATTGGTGCCATCACAGCTTTGGAGACACGAGTCACAGGGCTGGAATGGACGTTCGCTCCAACGGTCGCCGTCGTGCGTGACGATCGTTGGGGAAGAACTTACGAAGGTTACTCAGAGGCTCCAGAAATCACCGTCAGTTACACAGGCAAGTTGATTGAAGGTATCCAAGGAAAGCATAGCGACGGCGATTTCCTGAATGGCCCCCATCTGATTGCCACTGCGAAGCATTTCTGCGGTGATGGTGGAACTTACGGCGGTAAAGACCAAGGCGACAACAAGATGACAGAGGAGCAACTGCGTGATCTTCAAGCAGCCCCCTATCCGGTGGCGGTTGAACATGGCGTGCAGTGCGTGATGGCTTCTTTTTCCAGCTGGCAAGGTAAAAAGCTTCACGGACACAAAGGCCTGTTGACCGACGTCCTGAAGGGCCGAATGGGTTTTGACGGATTTGTTGTGGGCGATTGGGAGGCTCATGGACAAGTCGCCGGCTGTACGGTTAACGATGCTCTGCCAGTTCTCGATGCTGGGCTGGACATGTACATGGCAGCTGGAAGTTGGAAGGGATTGTTTGACACTACGCTCAGACAAGCAAAAGCGGGCGAGGTCAATATTGAGCGCCTCAATGATGCCGTACGTAGAATTCTTCGAGTTAAAATACGCTCGGGATTGTTCGAGGTAGGTAAACCATCGACACGACCTTTTGCAG
>CAYTPS010000136.1:0-856 GCA_964439245.1 uncultured Pirellulaceae bacterium
CTTAAAGACCTCACGCTGGTCGATTCTGTCGCACAGGGTGACGGTTGTTTGGTGGTAACGCTGACCGACAACACGTCGGACTATTCAGGTATTCCGACAACGCTGGTGCAGGAGGGCTTTCGGATCACGCTGTTCCAAGAAGAAGAGATCAATCTCGAGTCAGCGTTTATGGCGTTGACCAAAGGCACCGGCGCGAACTTCTAGGCCCTTAGTCGATCGAACGCGGCTTACAAAGTGCTTTTTTGGAGCATGCGAGTCGGTCGCATTTCTTGCACTGGTGCGTCGCGATCAACTCAAATCGCGCCTGATTGCGTTTCTTACACTTCTTCTTTTTGCACTTTTGTTTGCAAAGAGTCTTCACGGTATGCCTCGCCACTTAATTGAATCGTGGACGTGAGGCACCTCAGAGAAGGCCCGGCGTCACGACGGTTGCACACGTTCTTCCCTCTGGAAGAATCAGTGAATTACCGTGCGTGGCTGGCGGAATCAAGAGAATGTCTCTCGATTGGTGAGGCTTGCTGCGTGTTAGGTAATTTTGGATTGATAAGCTTTCGCTTTGCCTATATCGTAAGCTCAAGCAAGGTTAAACCCAACCCCAAAAGGCGGTTAATCCAAAAACCTGTCGGCGACGACAGGGTAGCACTGAATCGGCAACAGAGTTTCCTAACGAGAAAAAAATGCAATCAAAAACCGTAGAATCCGCACTCAACAAGCAAATCAATGAAGAGCTGCAGTCTGCTTACATTTATTTAGGCATGGCCGCCGAGGCCGATCGATTGGGCCTGCCGGGGTTCGCGAACTGGTTCAAAATGCAGTACCAAGAAGAACTGGCCCACGCCGATAAGTTCTTCAACTA
>CAYTPS010000136.1:866-7566 GCA_964439245.1 uncultured Pirellulaceae bacterium
CTACATTCTTGAGCGTGATGGCGAGGTAAAACTCGACGCGCTCAAGGCACCGGAAATCAAAGACGCGACGCCTTTGAGTTTGTTTGAGAGTGCGCTGGCGCACGAGCAACACATCTCGGCTTGCATCTTCAAATTGAAAGATCTGGCAAGAAGCGAATCGGATCATGCCACCGATGTCTTTTTGGAGTGGTTCGTCACCGAGCAGGTCGAAGAGGAGGCCAATGCTCGAGGCGTGATCGACCAACTGAAAATGGTCGAAGGCAACAAGAATGGCCTATTTTTGATTGATCGTGAGTTGGCCGGGCGACAGGCCGAAGAAGCCGAATAAGGCTGGCTGGGCGATTTTAAATCGCGTCGGGGCCGCGTTCGCCGGTTCGGATGCGGATGCAGTCCTCCAGAGGGACGACGAAAATCTTGCCATCGCCAATTTCCCCTTCTTCACCGCTGCGAGCAGCTTCTTGGATTGCGCTGACGGTAGGTTCAACGAATTCATCGTTGACTGCGATTTGAAGCTGGACCTTGCGACGTAGGTTTAACGCAATGTCTTCGGTTCCGACGATGTCCTGTTTACCGTGTTGCCGTCCGAATCCCTGACAGTCCATGATCGTCAAACGGAACACCTTGACTTGGCTGAGGGCGATTTTGGTGGCCTCCAGTTGGTGGGGCTGAATGATGGCGATGATCAGTTTCATGTTGAAGAAATCCTAGCGCGCGAACATGTAAATGGAGTAGCCAATATAAATGGCGAACATGATCGCGCCTTCGCCACGCGAAACACTGCGGTTGGTCCGCATTAGCACCATCGAAAGAACGACCGTTAGTAGCATCACCCCAAAATCCATCATTTTTAGTTCAGTGACTTTTACCGGCCAAACGGCAGCCGTTGCTCCCCCCACCGCCAATAGGTTGAAGATGCACGACCCGACCGCATTTCCGACAACGATGTCACCTTCCTTGCGCCATGACGCCATAATACCCGTTGCCAATTCTGGTAGCGAAGTTCCAAAGGCAAACAATGAGAGCGCAATGATGGCTTTCGGGATCGACAGCATAATGGCCAGTTGCTCACCGCCGACAACCAACCGATCGGCTCCGAGTGTCAACGCCCCGATACCGATGACGATCAAAATTAGATCCTTGGCGATATCCTTCATACCGCCTTTTTGAGCCGCCTCAATCTCTTCTGGTGACAATACTTCGTCCAGATCACCGTCGTCTTCTGTGCCCGGAGTTCGCCGCGCGTCATAGATGCTGTAGATGACATACGCCAAAATTCCAATGAACAGTAGGATCCCCTCGATGTGCCACAGTACTCCGTCGTACAGCATCGCCACAAATATCAATGAAGCTGCCAGCAAGATGTTCATCTCGCGCTTGACGATTTGTTCGTGGATCTCCAACGGAAATACCATGGCCGAGACGCCCAGCACCATCAGAATATTGCAGATGTTGGAGCCGACAATGTTGCCGATCGCGATGTCGCCGCCACCGGGTTTAAAGTTCGCTTGGAGGCAGACCAGCAACTCCGGAGCACTTGTGCCGAACGCAACGACGGTCAGTCCAACCACTAAGGGCGAGACACCCAGCTTTAGCGCGACCGATGCACTTCCCTTGACCAGCCACTCGGCTCCGAAGTAAAGAAGTACCAAACCTAGTACGACCCAACCGAGGTTCAGCATTATTTCCAAGGGACTCTACCTGACGATGATGACTAAAAACGCGGGCTAAACAAAATCGCCGCTAGCGGCCCAAGGCTGCTATCGGCGTTATTAAGCATTGTATCCGGGATCGTTTTCGGCGAAACAGGTCACATCTTGATCAGAAAGTTATCTGCGCGGATCAAACGAATTATCGACGCTTTCGGCAACCTCGTAGTCAGGAGTGTAGAGAATTGACTCAGCGGTTGCTTCGCTTGAGCCCCCAAAACTATTCAGATCCGAAGGGTAGCTGGGAAATTGAGCGGCCCCGGAATTCTGGCTGGCGAATTGAGCTGGTGGTGAAGTCAGAGGGCCATCAATTGACGTGGGAATCGCGCCTTGGCGAGGAAGGCTATTTTGCGGCGCGAACGTGATTGGATCGGTAGTCCTCTTAGAAAACCAAGTTGTTGGTTCGGCAAATTTCGGCTTCGACCAGGTTGTTTTCACTGAAGGCAGAGTGATACCCTCAGGCGTTTGGAAAAGAGATGGCTTTTTCCAAAACGACGTCGCCTTGGAGGTCATGTTTTTTGCTTTTGCCCAAACTGACTTGTCTACCGGTTGCAGAGAGGGAACACGATTTTGCAAGCTTTGTCCAAGGTTTTGAACGCCCGTCAGTTTGGCTTGCATCTGCTCACGCGTGATTGGGTTGCCATTCTCATCCAAGTAGACTGTCTCCCCTGCGGACAAGGTGTTCGAAGGAATGCTGGTCACACTGTCGACCGCGCCTTCGAATGACTCAGTAACTGATTTGTCAAATGTCTGAGCCAGTGAACCGCCGTAGTTCTGCAGCGCGGTTGCCGTTTGAGCAACAGCTGGCTTCGCGGATTCGACCACGGCCGCGGAGCTCCACGGAAACGCTTGTCGGGCGGGCGCCTGAGCCTGCACACATTGTGCGGCGGCACATGTTGCGGTCATAGCGATCAATGTTGGGATAAAATTGTTCGAGCGTTTCATCAAATTTCTCCGGTTCATTACCCCCCAAGTAGCGGGGTGCCGTAAATCGTCTCTGAAGACTGGATCTGGCGGTCAATCAGTAGCGTTCTACACCGAGAAAAGGGAGAAGCCGATTCTGATGCTTGACACTGTCGTACAGGAGGTATCGGAAGAGAGCTTCGTGCGGGATGATTGGGTGTTTTCGAATACTGGTTGCTCCACCTAGTCCGATTATGCCAGTCGCACGCAAAGTAGTGGCTGGTTTTGGGGACTGTAGAAGGCGTCCAACACCATGTTCGGTCTGGAGATCAGCCCAATCGCTATAGTTTGACCGATATTGTTTAAGCCAAATGAAGGAGACGGGCCTTAAACCATTAGCTGAACTTATTGCTCGACTGATACCAGCTTCGCCCCTCTAGCCGCCTAGTGAATGGTTCTTTGGCTATTTAGAAATTGCTGCCGCCAAACAACAATTGGAGTGAGAAGAGCACAGAGGTCGTCGTCCAGCCGCGGGACGCGAAATGAAGGCGTCATTGTATTGATAACTGACTGCGTGCACGTCTACTCGGAAGTTTTAGCGTGCAAGCATCCGTTTTATATCGGATACTGTCGGCACCCCGGGGATTACTGATACCATTTTTCCTTGCCCGTCGAAGACAACGGTTGCAGGTAGCACATCTGATCGCAGCTCTTTGTTGACCAAGCGATTGAAGTTTTTTCGGTGGGAATCGAGCCACGGAGTGACCAAAGTGTAAGGCGGCTTGTGTCTTTGAACGTATTTTCTCAGTTGGTCTTCGGAATCGTTTTCATCGACCGCGGCACCGAAGATCCCTAATTGTTTCGCAGTGAATTCTCGTCGCAGCAGATGCAGTTGCCCGATTTGTCTGCGGCAGTTGGGACACCAAGTGGCAACCGAGGTGAATAGAGACAACTGAGATTTTGGGCCGTTTGCCGCTGCTGCCGATTTGCCGGAATTGCGACGCGGCGAAACGTTTTTTCCACCCGGTTGGGGACTGACGAGGTATCGGCTTACCTCGAAGCCTGAGCCATCGGAAGATTCTGTAGCGTTTTCGAAGGCTGTTGCCAATTGACCGGCCCTCAAGTTCTTAAGGCGTTGGATTTTGCCAGAGGGCCATCGCACTTCAATTGATTCGGCAGAGTCATTTTCGCCAATACCGAAAAAAAGGTAGCGTGAGTTTTGTGCTGCCAGGCCCTCACCGCAGCGATGTTGTCTGGTCAGCGTTCGTCCCGCAAGGTTGACCGACACACGCGCTCCAAAGCCGTCACGTGAGGTGAACTGCGTCGACGGCATGGACTTGCGGTTGCCGCCTACTAGTTTTACCGCAACCATGTTTTGGGAGTTACCAATGGAACTCTGCTGATTGCGGTATAAACTCAATACTGGCGTGTTGATGTTCAATAAAGCGATGTCTTGCCAACCGTCTCGGTCGTAGTCCCAGACGGCAAAAGTCCGTCCGTCTTGGGGGGTATCGATTCCGGAGATTCCTGAAATGTCGAGGAATTCTGCCCCTTTAACGTTTTGAAAAAGATGGTTGCGTTCCTTGCCACTAAAGGAGATCTTCCCGCGCTCTATAGAGGGCAGTTTGAATCGCTTGATGTCCTGTGGTTTGCCATCTTCTGTGTATGCCGTGTCCCACGCGTTGTTCGATACAAACGAAGGGGCAAGTTGTTTGTCAGACTGCACGACCGTGCGCCAATAGTTGCTTCACAAATCCATATCGACCGCAATGTCCGACGGGGCTGTGTAGTAGCCGCTAGTTGCGTAGATGTCTCGGAAACCGTCGTTGTCGAAGTCAAGAAATTGTCCGCCCCATGACCAACCGGATTTGGCGACTTTTAGGGCTGGTTTGTCTAGCCCCGAAACCAGTTTGAATTTGCCTTTGTCGAGCCGATAAAGAAAGTTTCCTTGTGCCATCTCACGGAGACGTGGATCAATTCCGGCTACTTGTTCAGTAATCCGTTGCCCGGCTTTACTGTACATGTTGGAAACATACATGTCGATTTGACCATCATTGTCATAGTCGCCCCAAGAGACTCCCATTCCAAAACCCATTCCCGTCAATCCCGATTCACGCGTGATATCTTTAAATCCCTGATCGCCATCGTTGCGGAAAAAATTATCGGGGCCATAGTCGTTGGAAATGTAGACATCCTGATCGCCGTCGCCGTCGTAGTCATTCCATGAAGACTGGAACGACATTCTCCATAATTGCAACTGGGAATTCTCTTTGGCGATTCTGAATTTGCCCTCGCCAATGTTCTGCAACAGAAGATTGGGCGGACCGGCACGATCGATGAACTGATGAGAGCGACGATTGCGCTTGGTGACCTCTTGGGCTTGCTGAGGAGTCAAAAACAAATCGACCCATTTGGGCTTTTCACTCACTTGGAAGCGATTACTTTCCTCGATCGGACTGTAGGTGCTCAAATAAACGTCCAGCAGGCCGTCGTTGTTGAAGTCTACAGCAGAAATCGAAGACACCAGTGCTGGAAGTGGATAGTCAATGAACTCACTTGTTTTATGCACAAACCGGCCGCCTTCATTGACAAAATATGCCGAGTTTCGTCGCGCTCTTGCCAGAAATAAATCGGGATCACCGTCGTTATCAAAGTCAGCAAAAATCGCACTTGTTGAATCCGGAGAAATGTTCAATCCGTACTTTTCGGCGACTTCCTCAAACGAACCATCTCCTTTGTTGCGGAACAAAAGATTGGGTTGGTGTTGCATGGTGACATAAAGGTCGTCGAAACCATCGTTGTCAATATCGACGACGGCAATGCCGGGATGCTCTAGGGTGACGTCAGGAAAGAAGAACGGATAAACCTCTCCCGGCGGGAAAAAATATTCTCCGCCAGTCATGAGTTTGGAGGTGAGCTGAGCATGAAGCGAATTTGTCGCACGGCTAAATAAAGCCTTGTCACTGAGAGCTTCGGAGAGCACATTACGAAAAAGCAATTGCGGCGTTTCTTTTGTGTCGATGTCGACCAGTTTCCATGAAGCGATTTTCCATTGGTCATCCCCGGTTTTCGTATCTATCGCCCAGTTGACGTTGAGCTTTGTATGCAGGCTTGCCTTGGCACCGTTCTTACCAATTGCCAATCCCTCAAACCCCACAACCGATTTGAATTGTTTCTCGCTGGCTTCGCTTAACCGTCCTTTTATAAAGTAGAATTTGGCATGTTCGAAATACTCAGTTTCCTTGAACAGATCAGGCCAGAAATCAAGATTCTCTTTCGCGACAACGTCGGTCCGTTCATCGATGCCCCAGCAACACGTCTCCGATTGATCGGTAGAGTTTGGGGCCTTTTTGAGACTTGCCCATCCTCCGACTACGCTAACCTTATTGGCAAATAAGTTTTCAGCCGCGGACGCGTCAGGTAGCTGGAGATTCATGACGCTTCTCGACAGCTGACGCAGCCGAGGTGTCAGTTTCAACAATAGCTCTTCGGAATTTACAAGCCGCTGCACCTTTTTATCGTCGACCGCATTTTCCGCCGATTGGTTCGTTTGTTGCCCTTTGGCAAAAGGGGCAAAGGACCAGAGATTGAAACTGGTGACGGCGCCAATGATCAATGACAGACCGGCTATCAGAAAACGCGGGGTGTCGAAATGCTTCTTGGCCATGGTTTGTTACCCAATTTAGTTGCAACAACTCAATCGGTGACGTGGTGTAAAGATCATAAAAAAAGCGTGACAAGGCCGGCGACCTTGTCACGCCGAAGGCGCACTTAAGATAATGCCTTTCGATCGATAAGTTAAGGATCGAAAATGGCGGAACCTAGTACCAATTTACTGGCCCTGCAAAACCATGATGAATGCTGGGATGTCAGCGAAATTGACGATCGTATCGCAGTTCACATCTGCCTCAGCTTGATCACCGCCTGATTGCAAGACAGCAATGAATGCAGGGATGTCTGCGAAGTCAACTACTCCGCTCAAGTCGACATCACCTTTCAAGACGTCTGCTGCAGGAAGAGATCCCATGATTGACGTGTCATCGATGAACAGAGCTCCAGCATTGGATGGGTCAACACCACCACCGAAAGAC
>CAYTPS010000136.1:7576-11496 GCA_964439245.1 uncultured Pirellulaceae bacterium
AAGACTGAACCGCAATCACGGCCCGCAGGCTCGTTGCACCCTCGGGAGCGGTGTGGGTTTGTGTAAACGGAGAGTACGTGTCTGTTACGACAACCGGAGCATTGTTGTCAAACTGACCTCCAACAAAAGTTCCGTTTACGTCGAGAAACTCAATGCGGAATTCTGCATCAATTCCTCCCAAGTTTGCGCCTTCACTGCGAGCATTGAACGAGAACGTGTAGGGCTCTCCGGGAATGATGTCGTCGATCTGCTGTTGAAAACCAGCGAACGAGTTGTCGTCTCCATCAATGGAAGCAACACCGTGATTTGCACCAGTCAAAGGCGCAGTTGTGTCGGTAAAGGCAGCTGTGGTACCGCCATTGTCAAATGGATTCCACTGACCGGGGGTGTTTTCTCCAGGCATACCGATTGGATCTTCAAACGAAAGGTTGGATCCGAGTTCCATCACTGGGCCAGGTGTTGGGGGAGGTGTAGAAAAAGGTGGACGACTTAACATAAAAAAAAAATCGATGGAAGCGTCGTCAATAAACAGTTGCCCCATATCAGAATCGCTGCCGTCAACCCCGACACCGAACGACTGAATTGCAACTACGGCTCGCAGACCTACTGCGTCAGCAGGAGCGACGCGGGTTTGAGAGTATAGATCGTATGTGTCACTGGGAAAGAGTTCGATGTTTAACGCGAACTGATTACCAATGATCGCCCCATCTACATCTAAGAACTCAAATCGGAACTCACCCTGAACTCCACCCAAATCTGTGCCTGCACTCCGCGCGTTGAAGGAAAAAGTGTACTCCAGTCCACCGGTGATGTTGTCGATCTGGTATTGAAGTCCCGCGAACGAGCTGCCAGCTCCGTCAATTGTAAGTTCGCCGTGAGTTGCTCCGTTCAAAGGAGCTGTGGTGCTGGTACCAGCGCCAACTGCTCCGGCTCCAGCAAACGGATTCCATTGATCTGAAGCCGTGTCTCCGATCATACCAATTGGATCTTCAAAGCCGCCGTTGGTCGCGAGTTCTACATCTTGCGCGGTTGCCAGTGAAGCACACAGCATCGCTGTTGCGGCAAACGCAAGGCATCTGACTGAATTGCTAAGTCTCATTTTGTTTTGTACTCCAGGTGGTTTAAAAATTTGAGGTGTCACTCTGTTTGGGAGGTCAAACACTTTCTTATAAAAGTGGGATCAAAAATCTCGAAAGTGCTCGTACGGAATCACTTTTGGCGACTTCCCATTGCCCTGCAGAGAGGTTCCCGCTGACAAACGCATCAGCAAAAAGAAACCGGTTTCAATTCGGTTTCTTTACGAGTAATGTATACTAGCTTGCCATTCTGGCAAGCACCAAAACTGTTCCGTTCCCTCTATACCGCCGGTACGGTGGGGTGCCAAACAAAAAAACACGCAAATCTTTGAGCCAAAGTCAGGCCGGACTCGCCTGTCTGGGTTAGCGGATTGGGACCAAAGTGGCTTTTTTCCCTAAACGCGCCGTCGCCGTTGATGTTGATCGGTCGAGGGCAAATGGGCCAAGACGTTTGTCCAGATTCAGCATAAGCACTGAATCAGGCCGGGCAGACAACCTTCTCTTGGGGCTGAACGCCGCGCTATAAAGGGCTGTTTTGGATAAACGCACTTCGTCAATCTGTCCAGAAAAAGTACGAGTTGGGAGATTTCCCTTGTCGGGGTCTGCCCCGACGAACAGCGATAGGTCGTTCTGCCGGCGGTTACCTTTACCTGGGGTTTTGCCGACCTGCTGGCCGCCGACGAACAAAGTCACGTGTTGACCGTCATAGACACCCGCCACGTGAGTCCACTCTCCAACAGGAAGTTTTTCTTTTCCTTTGGCAGAAACGTAGCGCCCTCCCAAATGGATATCGAACTGAGGAACACCTTCGTCAGAGAACATCGAATATTCGCTGTTTTGCGTTTTTGCGACGATGGCCGAGTACCCTGAGTGACTTTTCGGTTTGACCCAAGCCTCGAGTGTCATCGGACCATCGGGTAGGTCGATGTCGCCCGATCGAACTTCCGCTGCAGAAGTGGGGCCCGAGACGTCCAATGCCCGTTCGACGGCATCGGCAAAGAAGTCGACCGGCAGTATTCCAGGGGTCAGATTCAACGCCACCGACTGTTGGGGCAGTTTGACACTTACGTTTTTGCCGATGAGCTCAGAGGTAAAAACAACTTGCGGTAGAGAAGTGATCTCGTCGGCTCCCGAGAATCGTCTTATCGAAAAGCTTGCTTGGAAAGACTGACCACCTTCAATTCTGACGTGTTGGTGGTCCAGAGTCGTTCCCCAACCGGATCCCGATTCGGTGTCAAAATCCAGATTCCCTTGCACCGGTTGTGCGGCAGGGTTGTGAATCTTGAGCACCACGTCGCCGCGGCAACTTCCGTCGGCGGCGATCACCAGCGCTTCGCTGGTTTGGACGGGACGCGCCGAGCGTGCTAGGTCGACTTCCGCAAGGAATTCCGGTGTGAACTGCTTGGGGTCAAACACAGCTCCGACGGGAATTGCCGAGACGGAAAATCCACTCTCGCGCACCGAGACCATGTTGATGTGGTGCAAATATCCTGCATCGGGAATATCGCCATGAAGAAACCCGCCTGTTGTTGCGAGCGTGTAATACTCGATTTCATCGCCCTTCGGTTTGTCGAATCGCATATGGTGAATGTGGCCTGCGAAGACCGCTTTAACGTTGCCGGCATCAGAGAGTTTTTTGTGGACAACGTCCCAGTTTCCGCCGGCGTAATTACGACCAATCCAACGTGGGTGGTGAATGAAGACAAAGATCTGGTTGGCGCCGGAGAGTTTTTCTAGCGATTGGTCAAGGAAAGCCAGCTGTTCTTCGGACATGATTTGCAAACCAAAATCATTGAAGCCTTTCTTGTTCGTTTTCGGATCACCCTCGTCCGAATATAGGACGATGAAGCCGGTTTTTTTGTGCTCGAACGAGTACCATAGTGGCCCAAAATGCTCTTCGTAGTTTGACTCGTGGTGGCCTTGAGGTGTGTCTTTACCCACCCAGTAAATGTCATGGTTTCCCGCCACCGGGTACCAGTTCATGTTCAGCTGGTCCATGATGGCTTTGTATTCTTCCATTTCTTTCATCCACTGAGGCCGCTCGCTGTAGCCCTGGATCAGGTCCCCGACAGTCATCACCAGATCCGGATCGATTAGATTGGTGTCCTCAACGGCTTGGCGGAGAACTTCGAGTCCCTCAGGAACACCGCCAGTCCGATCACCGTAGATAACGAAATGGAAAACATCTTCTGATTCAGGGGGAGTCAGTGTCTGCTTCGCCGCGGGCAATTGGCGAGTCGTGGTGACGTTTGCTTTTGGGGCATCTTCGGCGTTCTGAGCCAATGCCGATGAGGCATACGGTTGGGAGATCAAAACCAATAACGCCACGATTGAGGCGAAGCCGGATGTGTTTGGTCGAGGCATCTAAAATTACCTGTGAGAAATTGAGACAGCTTCAGCATAAGAAATCGCCGCTGGCTCGACAGGCAGTTTGATGCGATTTCTTCGAGGTTTGCAAGAAGCGGGAGCTTTGGGGGCAAATCCCGCAAAAAGGTTTCAATTATTGCTGGCATTGGTAGGAGTCTGCCCAGCAATTCAGGGGAATTCTCAAATTCTCACTCTGAGCCAAATTTAGCTGTTGGCGGGCGTGAAATTAGACGACTGAGATTTGGACGTTGGCAGGTTGACTTGTCAGAGGGCCAACGTTGTGAATTGTAACGAAGTGCGAACCCTTTTGGGGCGTTAGCGCTCCAAGTAATGGGGAAGTGGGGTGCTTTTGCTGACAACTAGATCTGGCCGGTTTGGAGCGGGTTTGGGTATTGGCGGTGAATCCTCCGAAAACGGCGGAAATCCGTATTGCCAGTGAAAAGGAAATCTCTATAGTACCTCCTTTCAAAGATTAAA
>CAYTPS010000137.1:0-11461 GCA_964439245.1 uncultured Pirellulaceae bacterium
GAACTGGGATGGCATAGAGAGACTTGGCGACTTGACGGTACATGATCGTGTTGATCATTCGCCTGACTCGGTCATCAACGCGATTGGTGAGGCGCAGGTTGTCTTTACGAATAAGACGCCGCTGCCCGATGAAGTCTTGAGGAACGTGCCGAGCGTCAAGTACATCGGTGTTCTGGCAACCGGTTACAATGTCGTTGACGTGCAATGCGCAAAGGAGATGGGCATTAAGGTGACGAACGTTCCCACTTACGGAACTGATGCCGTCGCGCAGTTTACCTTTGCGTTATTGTTAGAGATGTGTCACCGAGTTGGGGATCATGATGCGGCTGTGAAAAACGGGCAGTGGGCAAGTTGTCCAGACTTTTGCTTTTGGAACCACCCACTTATCGAACTCTCTGGAAAGACGATGGGGTTCATCGGCTTTGGACGAATCGGGCAAGCCACCGCCAAAATCGCGCAGGCATTTGGTTTGAAAGTATTGGCTTTCAATCGAAGTCAAAACCCAGATGTGATCAGTGATACCTGTCAATACGCGCCGCTTAACGAAGTGTTGGAGAAATCTGACATCATCAGCCTGCATTGTCCGCTGACTGATCAGACGCAAGGCATGATCAATGCATCTAATATCGCCAAGATGAAAGATGGGGTGATGATCATCAATACAGCGCGCGGGCCCCTGATCGTTGAGCAAGATTTGAAGGACGCACTAGAGACAGGCAAAGTTGCCGCTGCCGCGATTGATGTTGCATCGGTGGAGCCCGTTCTGGCGGACAACCCGCTACTGACGGCTAAAAATTGCATCATGACGCCTCACATCGCGTGGGCTTCAAAAGAGGCCCGGCAAAGGCTGATGAACACGACAGTTGAAAACCTGCAAGCGTACCTCGATGGCGATCCGATCAACGTGGTGAACCCGTAGTTGCCTCTGTGTGCTAAGCTTAGACAGAACTGGATTCGGTGTGGTAGAATAACGTAAGGCTTATTGTCACTTTAGCGTTGAAAGTTGCATGCGTTCATTACCTCGGCCAATCTGCATCAATTATCGTTTCGCCTTCGTGTGGATGTTCGTCGGCTTGATGCCGTTGAACAAATGCTGGTGTGACGAACCGGTTGATGTCGTCCAAGGTTTTGTTTCGACCAATTGCATCGGCTGCCACAACAGTGCCGATGTCGAGGCCGGACTTAATTTAGAAGACGCCAGCTTTTCTCCCAAACACCTTGCTGAGGCTCCCTCGCGCGCTGATTTGCTCGAGAAGATATTGCGTCGAATTAATGCGAGGCAAATGCCACCTCCTGAATATGATGATCGGCCCCAAGAGCAAGATTATGTGGAAGCCGTCTCTGCGATGTCGAAGCTGTTAGAGGACAACTTTCGGGCCAACCCGCGTCTGGGACGACTGGCAACAATCCGTCGCTTGACACGTACGGAGTACCAGAATGCTATTCGCGATCTGGTGGGCGTTCAGGTGGACGCTTCTACCATGCTTCCGAAAGACGAATCGAGTCACGGGTTCGACAATATTACGGTGACCCATCTCTCTCCTACTTTGATCAACCGCTATCTGTCGGCTGCCGAAAAGATCAGCCAGTCTGCTGTTGGGGCGTCCGGCGAAATTGTTGGCGCTAACATTCGTGTCGCCGCCGACCGGACACAGGAAACACATGTGGAAGGCTTGCCGTTTGGAACGCGCGGCGGCGTGACCTTTGAACATCAATTTCCTCAAACCGGCGAGTACGAAATTGCAGTCAAGCTGACCCGCGACCGTGATGAGAAAGTGGAAGGGCTCACCAGTAAACACGATCTAGATATTTTGATTGATCGACGGCGTGTACATCGATTTACAGTCAATCCACCGACGGGACCCGGTAAGGGGTACAACAACTATAAGGATTTCGGAAAAGTCGATTCGCATTTGATTCATCGTGTTCATGTCGAGGCGGGGCCTCATCAAGTTGGCGCAACGTTCCCGAAAGCGAATTTGTCTCTTCGAGAAACCAAACGCAAGCCATTTGATGCCAGTTTCAACCGTCACCGCCACCCGCGTCGTAGTCCGGCTGTTTTTCAAGTTTCGGTCGTCGGTCCGTTCAATCCTTCTGGGCCAGGAGACACGCGGAGCCGTCGTTTGATCTTCGGAGCAGATTACAACCCGCATGAAATGATCCAGCTGTCGGCAATCGAACAAGAACAGGCGGCCCGCGCGATGATCGGGCGTTTGGCCAGACGAGCCTACCGGCGCCCTGTTTCTGACGAAGACATTTTGCCGCTGATGGAGTTCTATCGTCAGGGCGTCGCCGAAGCCAATGAGTCACAGTCGCCTGAGTACCAAGCAAGCGTTTTCGAGTCCGGCATGGAGATGGCATTGACCGCGTTGTTGGTTAATCCGAATTTTTTGTTGAAGATCGAAGCGGGCAAAGAATTGATAAACGACAGTGCGTCCGTCTACCGCATCACAGATTTAGAGTTGGCCACGCGATTGTCGTTCTTCCTTTGGAGTAGTTTGCCTGACGAAAGATTGTTGGAACTTGCCGAAAAAGGCGAGTTGAGCGCACCGCGAGTTTTGAAGAAACAAGTGGAAAGAATGCTGAGCGATTCTCGTTCTGATTCTTTGGCGGCCAACTTCGCCGATCAATGGCTCCAACTACGTAATCTGAAAAGCATCACGCCGAACTTGCGAACCTATCCAGACTTCGATGACAATCTTCGGACTGCGTTTCGGGAGGAAACACTGCGACTGTTCATGGCAGTCAAAGAAGGCAATCTTGGTGTGCTGAAACTAATCCAACCGGGTTTTACTTTTTTGAATCAGCGGCTTGCCACTCACTACGAGATTAACAATGTGCTAGGAAGTCACTTTCGCAAAATTGATTTGCCCGAGAATAGTCAACGCGGTGGAATACTGCGTCATGGAAGCGTGCTGATGGTCACGTCCTATTCGACGCGCACTTCGCCGACGGTTCGTGGAAACTGGATTCTGGAGAATATTCTGGGCACGCCTCCACCGCCTCCACCCCCCAACGTGCCAAACTTGAAAGAGAAAACGGAACTTGTTGCAAGTACTGTTCGCCAACGATTGGCGCAGCATCGCGAGGACCCTGCTTGTGCCGGCTGTCATAATCTGATGGATCCGGTGGGATTTTCTCTGGAAAACTTTGACGTGGTTGGTCGATGGAGAGACTACGAGGGTTCTTTGAGGGTCGATTCCAGCGGGAGGTTGCCCGATGGACATGTTGTGAATCGTCCCAGCGATCTAGAGGCAGGAATTCTCAAACGGCCTGAACTGTTTGTCGCTACACTAGCAGAGAAAATGATGACTTTCGCGTTGGGACGAGGTGTAGAGCCCTCCGATGGCCCTGCGATCAGGAAAATCGTTGCCGAAAGTAGAGAGCAAGGCCAACGCGGCGCAGATATAATTGATGAAGTGGAAAACTATCGTTTCAAAGATATTGTCACCGGTATCGTTTTAAGCCAACCATTCCTCATGCGGAGTCAGCAATGATCATTAGCAAGAAGGCAATCTCGCGTCGAACCTTGTTGCGCGGTGCGGGTGTTGCTGTGGCGTTGCCGCTTTTGGATGCGATGGTTCCGGCGCTGACGGCAACGGCCGCCACGGTTGCCGCTCCGGAACAACTCAAACGCATCGGGTATGTCTACATCCCCATGGGCTTTAACCCAGCGAAGTGGACGCCTAGAGAGAAGTCATTGGAGAAACTTCCATTCAGCCTTTCGCCGCTGCAAGATGTCAGCGACCAAGTAACGGTTGTCTCCAATATGGATCTACAGAACGCTTATCCGGGCTCACATGCGACTTCCAATTCGGCGTTTCTTAGTGCCGCTCGTGCGAAGCGCACCGAGAGCACAGATTATTACAACGGGATTACTGTCGATCAGATCGCTGCAAAACACATCGGTCAGCAGACTCAACTGCCGTCGCTCGAATTGTCGATGGATCTTTTGTCTACCGTTGGTCAGTGCGACAACGGATATGCGTGTGTTTACCAAAATAACCTTTCATGGGCATCGCCAACACGCCCGCTTCCGTCCGAAGCTCACCCCCGTATTGTCTTTGAGTCGCTCTTTGGGAATGGCGGAACACCCGAACAGCGTGCCGCTGCACTGAAGCGCCGAGCAAGTCTTTTGGATTCGTTAACCGGTGAGATCAAGAGAATTGGTAGAAGAGTTGGCGCAGCGGATCGGAACCGCATCGCCAGTTTCATGACAAGCATACGAGAAGTTGAGCGGCGAATCGATTTGGCGCAGGCGACAGCGGCGGATAATCCTCTGCCGGATCTTGATCGTCCGGTTGGTGTGCCTGCAGAATATGCCGAACATGCCAAACTGATGTTCGACCTGCAATTGCTCGCCTTTCAAGGAGACATCACACGCGTGGTGACCTTCCAATTGGCGCGCGAGGCCAGTACGCGTTCCTACCCTGAGATTGGCGTGGATGATCCGCATCATCCGGTGACGCATCATGGTAACGACCCTGAGAAATTGGAGAAGGTTGCCAAGATCAATCGTCATCACGTGTCGTTGTTCGCTGATTTTCTCAAGCGCATGAAAGAAATTCCTGAGGGCGAAGGAACGCTGCTGGATAACTCGGTCTATATGTACGGCAGTGGCATGGGAGATCCGGATGCGCACGATCACTCGAATCTTCCGATCGTCGTCGCTGGCGGTGCAGCCGGAAAAGGAAATCGGCATCTTAAATTTGATGATCCAACACCTCTATCAAATCTACATCTAACTTTGCTGAACAAGATTGGCGTGCCGATGGAGTCGTTTGCCGATAGTACGGGTACTGTTGATGATCTTTTCGATCCGGTGAATCTGTAATTCACGTCATGAAAACAACACGTGCCCAGAAAAGTCTATCAGCAACGTTGTCGGTCACCGCAATTCTGTTGATTGTTTCCGTTTCGCCGCGGGGCTTAATACATGCTCAGACCGATGACAGGTCTATGCCGGCGTTGGTCGATTTGGTCCAGCAACGTCAGTGGGAACCCGCCGGTGCCCTGATTGATACGGGGGAACTAGATGACAAGCAGTTGGATCAAGCACAAGGCGACGGCATGACTGCCTTGCATTGGGCGGCTTTTCACGGCGATGTAAAAATCCTTGAGAAACTGTTAACGCTAGAAGTCGATCCCAATACTCCGACCGAATATGGAACGCGACCACTGTTGTTGGCTAGTGAATACGCTTCGTTGGGGGCAGTCGATTGCCTATTGAAGGCTGGTGCCGACGTGGATGGCCGCGGTGGGGCGAAAGAGACGGCTTTGATGCTCGCCTCGCGCCGCGGCGATATGCAAATCGTTCAGCGATTGATTCAGTCAGAGGCCTCGATTGACCTGCGGGAGCGCAATGGCAATACGGCTTTGATGTGGGCGGCTGCCGCCGGTCATGCGAAGGTGATCGAAAAACTGATCGATGCTGGAGCAGAGGTTAACCTGAAATTGAAATCGGACTTCACAGCGTTTTTGTTCTCGGTACGCGAGGGGCACATTGCGGCAGCCGAAGTGTTTTTGGACAACGGCGTCGATGTAAATGCCATCATGCACCCTGAGAACAGCAATGGCCGCAATCCGCGCGATGGAATGTCGGCTTTAATGTTGGCGGTTGAAAGTGGCCACTTTCGATTGGCGATGAATTTGGTCAAACATGGAGCTGATCCAAACGACCAACGCAGCGGCTACGCTCCGCTTCATGCACTCACGTGGGTGCGGAAGGCTGACAAAGGTGACAACGTGCAAGGCGACCCTGAGCCACGCGGATCGGGAGACCTGACCAGTATCGATTTTGTTAGTGAACTAGTTGAAGCTGGAGCTGATGTAAATCTTCAGCTGGAAAAAGGAAAGGCGCCGGGATGGTGCAAGCTGAACACGAAAGGATTGACGCCGCTGCTGTTGGCATCGCGTACCGCAGACATCGAACTGATGAATTTGTTACTGAAACTGGGGGCAGATCCGAAACTGACCAATGCTGACGGTTGCACGACGATGATGGCCGCGGCCGGTGTTGGCGTGGTGGCCGTGGGGGAAGAGGCTGGAACCGAACAAGAAGTTGATCGAGCGATTGAAATTTTGGCTGATCTTGGTGTGGATCCTAACGTAGTCGATAAAAATGGGGAAACGGCCGTTCACGGGGCCGCCTATCGAAATTATCCCTCGGCGGTTACGACTTTGGCGAAAGTGGGTGCTGATCCGGCCGTCTGGAACAAAAAGAACAAACGTGGTTGGAAGCCTCATGATATTGCCTCAGGAAAACGGCCCGGCAGCTTTAAGCCATCCCCTCCGACTGCTCGGGCTCTCGACGCCGCGATGAATATGAATATGAATGTTAAAGACTAAAATTTGAGTGGTTTAAGCCGTATGTCTCACGGCGTTTGATGCGTCGGTTACGCCAACTCAGAATGAGGGAAAAAATTGGTTGTCATGTCTTCGACCCACAAGCAACAATTTATCAACACTGGCAACTGGTAGCGACTTGGCTGGTTTTTCAAACTTTTTTGAAAACTCGGAAAGCGTTTGGTGACGTTTGTGAAAAGTTGTATCGAAAATGTGAATTGTCATTTGACAGGGCTGCTAGCAACTTTAGAATCGGCCCCTGTTGAGAGACGTTATTGGTTCGCACTGATGCGAGCCAGCTGCCAGTAAATTTAAGGATACGGCGTTTACGGGTTTCGAGGGAAACGAAGCAGTTTATTGAGCATCTGCAGCTCATGCGTTGGTCACTAGCTTGGGCCAAGTTTTCCACTTCCACCTCCGTTTGTGTCGCGTATCGATAAACCGTTAGGACGCGCATTTGTCGACCAAGGACCCCGCCGCCATCCCCACCGGCTCCCCTGTGGAAGCCCCTACCGACGCCCAGATATCGGCAGCGATTGTCGAGCATCTGGCCGACAGGATTGGGATGGTACGGTTTGAGTTGTGGTTTTCTGGAAGCGGTTCGGTCGAGTACCGAGATTCTACGGTCTTTATTCGATCTGAAAGCAACTTCACGCTGAATCGCCTGCAAAACAAATTCGGCAAGGATTTGCGTGACATCATAAACTCCGTTTGCGGAGCACATGTTGCGATTGAGTTCTCTGTGCGTCCGGCGAAATCGGCCAAGGTCTCTGGTAGTCGCAAGCCGCTTCGCAATCAGCCCTGTCTGTTTGAGGTGGCGGATCCGGCGTCAGGGCAGACCGCGATCCAAAATGTTCAATTTGCTGATTCAGCTGATGTTGCCCAATCGCCAAACTCTACTTCAGCAGAAGCTGCGATTGAAGCCGCTGACTCTCAGGCTGATGTCGGACGTCCTGTTTCGCGGAACAAGCCATCGCGTTTGAAGTACTCGTTGAAAGATTTTTGGTTCGGTTCAACCAATCGGATTGCCCGTGCCGGCATCGAACAGGTGACCGAAACGCCGGACCAGTTCACACCGCTGTTGATCCATGGCCCTTCTGGAACCGGAAAAAGCCACTTGTTGGAAGCAGTGACGAATTTCTACCGGCGGCGGCTTGGTAAGAAGCGATGCGTTTATTTGACGGCGGAGCAGTTCACCAGCTTGTTTGTTGGCGCCCTTCGCGACAATCGTGGCTTGCCCGTATTTCGTCAGAAGTATCGTGATATGGACTTGTTCGCGATCGACGACATTCAATTTCTCGCCGGCAAAACAGCGACACTCAACGAATTTCAATTCACGCTCGACACGCTTGTTCGTCAGGGCAAGCAGGTGATTCTCTCTTCCGATCGATCGTTGTTGGAGTTAAGTTCTTTGGGCAGCGATCTGGTCAATCGATTGGCTGGTGGTTTGAGCTGCCCTTTGACATGGCCCGACCACGATGGACGCGCGTTTATCATTAACCGAATGTGTCGTGAACGTAATTTCAAGCTTCCGGTGGACGTTGTGAATTTGGTGGCCGGGCAAATTACGCGTGACGTGCGGCGGCTATCAGGTGCGGTCAATCGTTTGCGAGCCGTATCGATCTCGCGCGGTCAACCTAGCATGACAGTTGATTTTGCTGCCGAGGCATTAAAGGATCTATTGGTGATGTCCAATCTTGGAACATCAATGGCGACCATCGAAAGTGCGGTTTGCGAATTGACGGGCGTGAAGCCGGTCGACCTGCGTTCTTCCAGTCGGCGCAAGACGATCAGTTCGGCTCGGATGCTGGCGATGTATTTGGCGCGTGAGCACACCAATTCGGCGCTCTCGGAAATTGGAGACTACTTTGGTAATCGCAGCCACAGCACTGTGATTGCCGCTCAGAAGAAAATTGCCACCATGATCGCCGATAATTCAGAGCTGAAGTTTTCCTCGTCCAACTACCCAGTCAAAGATGCGATTGAGCAAATTTGCTCAAAGCTAAGAGTGGGCTGATTAGCGTACGGTTGGTTCTCACACCATCTTGGACCTTGAGCCACACAGGGCCCGATCACGCTAATCACCTGGGCGATTCGGAGCTCGAAGGGTTACTCTTGGCTGACTCATTCACCAATGCTTCGCAATTTTCAATGGCAGATTTTGACACTCTCAACATGCGGCCTTGCTGATACCGCTCTTTACTGGTTGTCAGGCGCGAATTAGTTCTTGCCTGAGTTTGGATAGCTACTTTTTCAAGCAATTTGGATTCATGTTTGCTGATCTCTTTCTTCAGCGGTTTGATCGTCCTTTTGACATCTGTGCCTCCTACGCGATCAATCGTAGTCAACATGTCCCTGATGAGCTTAAGTCTACGCAGATAGGCGAGCGTCCAAGTATCAATTTTCCCTGCGCGCTTTATGGTTTTGGCAAATCCTGCTTCGCTGGCCAGAGATTTCATATGGGCCATCACATCATCAGCTAGAACGGACAAGTAGGCTTCCAATTCGATCGCGTTTGGCGTCGTCGATTCAAAAGGAAACTCAGACTTTCCATACAAAGATTCGGTCGCGCTGAGCTCAATGCGAGCTAATGCCATCATCCAAGCCAAGCCCTTTTTTTGAAACTCGTCATAAAAACGTTCCCGTTGAAAAGGGTTGGCTTGTTTCAAATTAGGTTTTGTCTGGAACGCTGAATTGACACCTTGGAAGTAAGTGAACTCAGGACGTTCATCTAACACTCGATCGAACACCTCGATTTCTTCAGGTGCCGATATCTGTAACAGCCGCGTAAATGAGTCCAACGCGTTTTTATACTCATAGGTTCCCACTAGCCGATAAGGAATCGTCTCGTCAGTGTCGGATACATTTTTCTTGACTGAAAATGAATCCAATCTGTTAGTTGTTTCTTCGATAGTGCTCACGGCACTACAGTAATGGCGGCCTCACCAAAACGTGCTGGCGGACTCCCCACCAACCTTCTTTCTGCTTTTACCTGTCCTGCTGCTGCTAGAAGCGGATGATGTTATTTCTTTGCGTTCCACGGCCCAAGTGTAAAAGTGCCTGCGGTCGTAGCCAATCGTGGTCGAGTCGCTTTCGGGGATGTAGTCTCCAATTGCCTTGGGACGGTCTTTGGGCATGAAAAGACCAACCATCAAAGCCATGTTGCGCATCGCCTGTTTCGGTTTCAATAGCCCGTCGGACAACGCCGCGTTACCATACCTTCCTCGCAACCACCAATGAGCTCCTGTTCTCAACAGGACTGCCTTCTCAATTGTGCTTCCCCCTGCATTGCGGCCAGAGGCCAAAAGATTTTCACACTTCTCAACTAACGCAGGATCTTTAAGTTCACTGCTGATCATTTTTTCTGCAGGAAACTCACGAAAAAACTCAGCCAACTCCGCGCCGTGAATTTCAAGTGCAAAAGCTGCATTGAGTGCTTGTTCAAAATCGCGGGGCTGTTGCAGAAGCCGCTCCGAACGCTCGAGTTCCGCAATTCGAAGCTCTGTCTCTCGCTCTCGCAACATCTGAAATTTCGTTTCAAAGCTTGCCAGTTCGTGCATCGGAGCCTGCAATCGATCAAGCTTTGTTTGATCCGTGTCCTTCTCCGCTTCTTCAAGTCGAAGTCGATTTAGTTCGACGGCGTATCCAAGAACTTGTCTTGTGTTTTTTAAACGGTTCTTCCAGACGTGAATCTCCCAGAATTGTTGTTCCGTTTCGCGGAAAGTCAGGCTGGGATCATGTACAAGAGCTTCTTGAAACTCATTCAACTCTGACATCTCCAGTTTTGTATGACCTAAGAGTCCTTGCACCAAGTAGTCGACTAGGGCATCTGCCATTTGCTTTGGGCGAACCTGAATGCCTTGTTCGATCGCCCGAATTGAGCCATCTGTAAACTTTTCTTGGAGCGATCCATACCCTTGACTCTCAACGATTGCCTCTATTTCAGCAACAATGAGGGGATCATGCCTTGAGATGAAATCAGAAAATGCGAGGAGGAAACCATGTGTGTCATTGGTTTCAAGAGCTGGTACGATTCTTCGCTCGTACTCACGTCGAACTTTCCGAGAAAGTTCTTTCAAACGCTCTTCGGCTGACGTATTCGACGAGGATGCGGTGTCTAGCTGAGTCGAGTTCGTGATCTCAGGCCTCGTGTTTTCTGGAGCGTCAATCTCCAAATGATCTGGGACGCCGCTGGGAGGTAGGGCTTCACCATCAGTAAATTCGGATTGTCCCCAAGACGTCGCGCTCGTAAAAGCAAGTACCATGATCGCTGCAGCAAACCACCCTAAGAAATGTCGAAGTAATGTGTGCTCTAGCGTGAGAGAGACGGTCTTCGAACCAAGAGATGTCTTCGAGCAACTTAAAGCTAAAAAGTTTGCGAACATCGGCGGCCCTTTGCGAAAAGGAGATTGCTACGATTTGGATGGGTGGCGTTGGAAGCAAAGGCATTGGAAAAGCTATTGGCACAACCCGTTCTCCAACCCTGCCAATCCAAGCCACCTGTTGAAAGTAGGTAGTCTTTTCGCGGCAAGCGTCACGCACAAATTTTAAAAAAACGTGAAAACAAGGCTTTTGCTCACGCACCATTGGCGTCGCAATCGCATCGCCAACCACGATGATCAACCCGTTGTGCCAAGGATGGCAGACTAAAGACGAGACGCCGGATTTTTCATCTTTGGTGCTTCACCGGCAATGATCAATTTTTCGATTAGTGTAGAATACCGATCCAAGAGTTGGCTAAGAGTTGGCTGGGATTTAAGCGTCCCAATCACATTTCCAAATTCACAACAAAACCCATTTATAAATTTCCCTCCCATGGCTAAGAGAGCCTCAAAGAAAAAGAAAGCTCAGCCAGACTTTGAAACGTCGCTGCAACATCTGAAAGAAGCCCTCGGTGCCTTGGAGTCCGAAGAGTTAACGCTGGAGCAATCGCTCGCTCAGTACGAAGCTGGCATCAAGTATTTGGGGCACTGTCACAGCGCACTGGAAGTGGCACGTCAGAAAATCGAGCAATTGGTTTCGATTGACGAAAACGGCAAAATCGTCACCAAGCCGTTCGACGGGACTGCTTCTGAAAAAATCACCTCCAGCACTAGACGATCAAGGTCCTCCAAAC
>CAYTPS010000138.1:0-11370 GCA_964439245.1 uncultured Pirellulaceae bacterium
ACTGGGAGCAAGTCATCGTCATGAACGATTATCAAAAACGAAGGTTCTCAACGAGAATCGTCCACACGATGTTCAACACCGTTTCCGATAAGAGAATCGCGGTGTGGGGATTCGCGTTCAAAAAGGATACCAATGACACGCGTGAATCGGCAGCAATCTATATCTGTAGAGATTTGCTCGAAGAGCGTGCGAGGCTCACGATCTACGATCCACAAGTGAAACTTGATCAAGTGAAACGGGACCTGAAATATTTGATGGCCAATGAATCTGGCGAGCTATCAGATCATCACCGTAAACTGATCGATTCCAATGTCGAAGTCGTCAGTAGTGCCGAAGAAGCGGCCTCCGGAGCACACGCAATCGCCGTGCTTACTGAGTGGGACGAATTCAAGACCGTGGATTTCGCTTCGGTTTATCAGGCCATGAAAAAGCCAGCATTTCTCTTTGACGGGCGGAATTTGCTGGACCCCGAACAACTTGCTCAGTATGGGTTCGAGGTCCATTCAATTGGAAAAACTTGATGAACCACTGTGTTCACGGCGTGGTTGCCGGTTGCGTCGGCGGGGCAAAGTGGGAGGTCGAGGACTAAATCGGCTGGTTACCCCGAAAATCTGCACGGTTGAGGCCAGTTGATGTTAAAATGAGATTTCGCAAGGGCTGGCCAAAATGAATGACAAAGGAATTCTCGTTTCCTCTTTGCGAATTTCATTGCTTGCCAAATAATGAAGTCGCCGAGGACGCCAATCCTTGGATAACGCTTCAATACTACTAACGCAGTCATTCATTTTTGTGAATGACGAGATTTCAAACCAGACAAAACGATGTCCACAACCACTCCTGACGCTAGTACTCCCCGCACCTCTTCATCAACCCAAGGCTCGGTTGATTGGAAGTCCATTGCCATACCTTACGCGGTGGCAATCCTAGCTCAACTGCCGATGTTGCTGCTGTATGCTCGCAATCTGCATCTTGATAAACCCCATTATCAGACATTTCCAATCGCGATCCTTGCAACCTTGTTGATTGCTTGGAATCGATGGCCCAAAGAAGCGAAGATGCCATTTCACCGTAGTGTCGCCAGCGATGTACTGTTGGTGATCGGGTTGATGTTTGGGATAGCTTGCGTTTTGTTCAAATTTCCCTCGGCGGCCGCTGCAAGCGTTATGCTGTTGATTGCAAGCCTGTTGGCCAGAACTGTTGATAAGGAAACGTTGAAAAGTCTGTGGCCGGCAAGTCTACCGATGTTCGTGTTCTTGTCGCTGCCTGGTGGGTATGACGTTAAACTGATTACAACCCTGCAGCGCTTTAGTGCAATCTGCACCAGCCGTTTGTTGGACTTGGTAGGGCTTGGGCATCACATGGATGGAACGGTTATCCAAGTCCCGGGGCGAGAGGGCTACGGAATTGAGCAGGCTTGCAGTGGAGTGCAATCGTTTTTTACGCTACTTTTTATCGCTGTGGTGTTCATCGTCGTGTTTCGTCGTCCATTCTTCCGCAGCGTTATTCTGATTGTATCGGCCGTCTTCTGGGCGCTGTTCATGAACACCGTTCGGATCTTTCTGATTCCAATGGCTGACCAAGTGGACTTGGATCTCACCCACGGATTTCCCCACGCGATGCTGGGTTGGTGCACTTTGATTGTGGGAGCATTGTTGTTGTTGAGTACAGATCAGTTCTTGCTGTTCTTGTTTGGCCCTGTTGATACTGAAATTGGTCGTTCGGGACCCTTTGGGCGATTCATTACGAAATTCTGGAACAGTTTGGTGGCGGGCGGTACCCTGAAAACTGATGCAACCGGCGGGCGACGTCGGAAGACAAAACGCCGAAAAACCATCACTCAAGCTGGGAAGAGCGTGATTTGGGGGATTTGTGGCTTGATGGCGTTGGCAGGCGTCTGGAGTAGTTGGGATGTTTTTTATGCATTTGTTAACGAACGTCACAAAGTCAGATTTTTCGATGTTGATGTGACTCAGCCATTCGAGGAGGCGGACCTTCCAGCAAAACTTGATGACTGGAATGTCGTCAACTACAAGATTGATAATCGCGAACGAGGAAGCGATCTCGGCAAGCGTTCTGACAAGTGGACCTATCGGGCCCCCAACTATATCGCACAAGTCTCTTTAGATCAGACCTTTCCTGGGTGGCACGAGCTGACGACATGTTATCGGAATTCCGGCTGGGAACTTGTCTCTAGAGTGAGGAAAAATGTGAAGCTCGGAGATCCAAATGACAGTGAAAGTACCGGGGATGTTGCATGGCCTTATGTTGTAGCTGAGTTTAAGAAGCCGACGGGAGAACGTGGATTTCTTGCATTCTCTCTCTTCAATACCGACGGTGCACCGGTCGACCCGCCTGCGTCGTGGAACCGAGCAATGTATTTTATATCGGGTATCAAAAACCGGCTTTCCGGTCGTATTCGAACCCAGTTCTTCAACACGGCCACTTACCAAATCCAAACCTTTGTCGCGGGCTACGGAGAGTTTGGTGAGGATACGCGGGAGGAAGTTGAAGATCGGTACCTTAGGCTTCGCGAAATTACCCGCCAGAGGTACGTTGAAAAAACAACCGCGCAGTGATCTGCTGAGTTCTAGGGCTAGACTATCTTTGAGCGTCACGATTCCCAGATAGAGAGATGCTCCTTCGGCAGATGTGTGAATTTCATGCGAATAAGCCGCATTTGACCACATAACGACTCTATTTACAGTGTCGTGGCGTTTAACTATTCTCCCTTGGTATGTAATTCAGAGGATTTTTGCCGCTGAAGAACCCTAAGAATCGCGGTGATTCTGACTGTCAAGTTTTGTTATAGGTGATGTCACCGAAAGGGACGGAGTCTAAAAAGACTTCCAGGTTGCTTTTTAAACACGAATCTTAAATTTTTCCGTTTCAACAAAGAATCTAGAGAACTTCAGAGTGACTCAACTCGCAGAAAACATATTTGTTTCCGGGCATCGTGGGATGGTCGGTTCGGCCGTTGTTCGCGCTCTAGCCGCGAGAGGTCGTAAGGCGATTACACGAACGCGTGCACAGCTTGATTTGTGCAATCAAGAGGCAGTGGATCAATTTTTCGCCAATAACAAGATCGACTCAGTCATTTTCTGTGCGGGCAAGGTTGGTGGAATTCACGCCAACAGCACCTATCCAGCTGAGTTCATGCGAGAGAACTTGGCGATGGCAGTTAATTCCATTCACGCCGCTTACTGCAACAACGTGAGTCGATTCTTGTATCTCGGGAGTACTTGCATTTACCCGGGCAAAGCCCCGCAACCGATGGCCGAGTCTTGCCTTTTGACTTCGCCCCTAGAAAAAACCAACGAGGCTTACGCGTTAGCGAAAATCGCAGGCCTGAAAATGTGTCAGTTTTACAGACAGCAATACGGAGCAACATTTCATTCTGCGATGCCGACGAATCTTTATGGCCCGGGTGACAATTACCACCCGGAAAACTCGCATGTGCTACCGGCGTTAATTCGCCGCTTCCATGAGGCGAAAGATGCCGGTGATTCCTCGGTAGCCATTTGGGGAACAGGAATGCCACGACGCGAGTTCTTACATGTGGATGATTTGGCTGATGGACTGCTTCACTTGTTATCAATTGATGACCCGCCAGACCTTGTCAATCTTGGAACGGGTACCGATGTTTCGATTTTGGAGCTTGCTCGACTGATTGCTGCGGTCGTTGGATATGAAGGCGAGATAACCACTGATTCTTCTAAGCCAGACGGCACACCCGTCAAGAGGACCGACATGACTTTGATGCACTCTACCGGGTGGCAGGCCAAGATTGATCTGCGAACAGGTATTGAGCAGACTTACCAAGACTTCTTGGCTGAACTTCGCGCTGGTGCGATGAGAGCAGTATAAATCAAAAGGCGATTCCTTGCCCTTAGAGTGAAATCGAAGCCCTCTTGTTTTTACAACTGGGGGGTATAGCGTGGAGGAGTGTGAGATCAAAACTTCTGCAGTGGAAAACCTAGTGGCTTTTGGATCGTCTGTTTGCCAGTTGTCGCTAAGACTGCATCGATATTGAGAAGGTATTGTTCAGGCTGTGAAATCGATTGAATCGAAGCCTAATCGTTCAAGTTCGGCTAAAAACTAAAAACTAAAAACTAAAAACTAAAAACTAAAAACTAAAAACTAAAAACTAAACTATGAAAAAAGCACTTATTACCGGAATCACCGGCCAAGATGGATCATATCTGGCGGAACTGCTTCTCGAAAAGGGATACGAGGTTCACGGGATCGTTCGTCGCAGCAGTTCGTTTAATACCGACCGTATCAACCATATTTACCAAGATCCTCACGAAGAACAGCCTAAGCTTATTTTGCACTATGGCGACCTGACTGACGGACAGGGCGTTACAAATTTGGTTTTGGACATTGAGCCCGATGAAATCTACAACCTTGGCGCGCAGAGTCACGTGCGTGTTTCGTTCGATGCTCCAGCTTACACCGTCAATGTTGTTGGCATTGGCGCACTAAATGTGTTGGAAGCTGCTCGTCAGTTGAATAAGAAGAAAGCCACAAGAGTCTATCAGGCGTCGTCCTCTGAAATGTACGGAGACGTTTTTGAGACGCCACAAACTGAGAAGACTCCTTTTTGTCCGCAATCCCCTTACGCCTGTGCAAAGGTTTACGCGTTCCATCAAACGGTCAACTATCGCAACGCGTACGATCTGTTTGCAGTCAACGGGATTCTGTTCAACCACGAGTCTCCGCGTCGCGGTGAAACATTTGTAACTCGCAAGATCACGCGAGCTGCGACTCGGATCAAGCTTGGTCTCCAAGTGAAACTTTTTTTGGGTAATCTTGATGCCAAACGCGACTGGGGTTACGCCAAAGACTACGTTGAAGGCATGTGGATGATGCTTCAGCAGGACACGCCAGATGACTACGTTTTGGCGACAGGTGAGACACAAACGATTCGTCAGTTCCTCGACTACACGTTTGAATACCTTGAGCTTGATTGGAACAAGTACGTCGAGATCGATCCACGCTACTTCCGGCCAACGGAAGTAAATCTACTCCTTGGTGATTGCACCAAGGCCAAAGAGAAACTCGGCTGGGTAGCGAAAACCAGTTGCAAGGAACTGGCTGAGTTAATGGTCGATCACGATCTAGAGCTCGCCCGCAAAGAAGCCACTCAGCGAAGCTTGGCCGAAGGATAGTGTAAGTCGATCCGTTTTGTTTAATGCTTCGTCAATCGACAAAGCTGACACTATCAATTTTATATTCCATCACGGTCACAGAAAAGTGTTATCGCCGCGCGTTTTGGCTTGGCTGGTCGCTTGTCTTGTTTTCCTATTTTGCGATTTCCCGGTTCCAGCGCAGAGCCCGGAAACCACCCTTGTCGTTGTCAACAAAGAGTCATCTGATTCGATTGGGATCGCAAAACGCTATGTTCAGTTGCGGAATATTCCTGAGGTAAATGTAGTGTACCTGGAAGGTATTACTACTCTGAAGAAGTTTCACCCGAACAAATTTGGCGAAGAGAGCAGCAGTTCGAAAGCATTTCAAGTACAGATCTTGAATCCAATTTTGAATGCAATGAAGGACCGAGGCATTGAAGATCAGATCGATTGCATCACTTATTCAGCCGGGTTTCCCACACGCATCAACTTCCAGCCGGAGATGAATCGCTACCTTAAAGATGCAGGGAAACAATACAGCATTCAGCTGCATGCACCATGGGCGTCCATTACCAGTTTGACATACTTTTATCGCAATGCGTTTTCTGATAACCCAACGTTCCTTGAACTTGATGCCAATCATTTCGCAAGCATTCGTCCCTTTGATGTTTCGGCAAATCCTTTTGTTGACGATGACGCTGGGCAGTTCAGAGCGGCAATCCAGAGTATGAAATCAGCTGATGATGCATCGGCAATAAAGAAGCTATTATTCCTGGCTCGAAAGCATCCGCGACAAATGGCAGTCGTCTATAACCTTGGACGCGCCTACGCACTCGCAGGCGAAAAAGAGAAAGCTTTGGCCGCATTACGACACGCTCAGGTCAATGGTTTCGCAAGCCGATCGCTGGTGGAAAACGATACTGCATTTCGATCAATGATAGATGACCCGGAGTTTGTAAAAATCCTTCATCAGATGGAAGACTTGCCGAACCGAGTTTTGCCAACTAGGTCGTTTTCAAGACAAGCGTATTGGGCGAAAAACGGATGGCCAAACGGAAATGACAAACAGGGCCAGCGATACACGATGTCCACCGTCTTGGCCGTGACTGGGAAGAATCAATCTTCTGTAGAAGATTCGATGGCCCGCCTTGAGGCCAGCGCCAGTGTAGATGGCACCAACCCCGCCGGGTTGGTCTATTTTGCTGATCATAAAGACCCTCGCTCGAGGACGCGCAAAAGCCAATTTAGCGCTGCTGTTAGAGAATTGAAATCGTTGGGCCGGGATGCTTCAATTGGCAGCGATATATACCCCAAAGACAGAGGTCGGGTTATTGGCGTGACGCTGGGCAGTCCGGTGCTGGATTGGAAGAAAAGCGGAAGCCGGTTCCTACCGGGGGCGATCTGTGACAACTTCACTAGTTATGGGGGTTGGTGGCAGAAAAGCGGGCAGACGCAACTCTCGGAGTTCCTCGACGCTGGTGCTGCAGGAGCTTGCGGCACGGTTTATGAGCCGTATACCATTGCGGCGAAGATTCCCACCGCGCGATGGCATGCGCATTATGCCCGTGGCTGCACATTGGCCGAGTCCTTTTATCAGTCCGTTTCAGGGCCATTTCAATTGCTGCTGGTTGGTGATCCGATGTGTTGTCCTTTTGGTGATTTTCCCAAGTTTAAAGTGGAGGGGTTGGAGTCGGGAGCGGTCATAGAAGACGATTTCGAATTAGAAATCCACCTCGCTGACGATAGTCCGGCAGTTCGGTCTTATGGAATGTTCTTTGACGGAGTGTTTTTGACTTCTATTAAGCATCCAGATCGCTTCAAAGTCGCCATCGGCGATATGAGCCACGGCGATCATGAAATACGAATTGTCGGGGTTGCCGATACACCAACTGCCAACCGAACCAGCCGGCAACTTAACTTCATCATCGCTCATGGTGAATCGCCTAACTAGCGACAGGTTTTTGAACGACCCACCACACTACGGCATATTCATTTTTTCGAGCGAAAAGACACTCCTGCCACACTCCGCAACTAAAATGACGGTTTCAACTCAAATAGAAACTCAATTGAATATCAATCTATGAAAATACTCGTCACCGGTGCCGCCGGTTTTATCGGCAGCAACTTAACAAGGCACTTGATTGAAGACTGTGGGCATGAGGTCCTCGCGGTCGACAAGCTTACCTACGCTGGCAATCGAGCATCACTTACAGACCTGGAAGACCACGGTTCTTTTTCGTTTCTGCAGGCCGACATATGTAATGTCGCTGCGATGGAAAAGGCCTTCGATGACTTCCTGCCAGACGCGGTAATGCACTTGGCCGCAGAATCGCATGTTGATCGGTCGATTGATGGGCCCGAGGCTTTTATTCAAACGAATATTATGGGCACATACCATCTGCTTCAGATCTCCCGCTCTTACTTTGATCAACTCACCGAGCCTCAAAAATCCATTTTTCGCTTTCACCACATCTCTACCGATGAAGTCTACGGTTCTTTGGACGCTGAGGATGCTGGATTCAGCGAAACGACTCCCTATGATCCTCACTCACCTTACTCCGCAAGTAAAGCTGCGTCGGACCATTTGGTACGAGCATGGCACGACACGTATGGCTTGCCAGTTGTGATTACCAATTGCTCCAACAATTACGGTCCGTTTCAATTCCCGGAGAAGCTAATACCGGTTGTTGTTTTGAAGGCTATTGGTGGGGAATCGATTCCTGTCTACGGGAAGGGAGAGAATATTCGTGATTGGTTGTATGTCACTGATCATGCTCGGGCGTTGTCAGCCGTGGTTGCCAATGGTGTTGTCGGCCAAACCTACAATATTGGTGGTGACAATGAGCAGCGAAACATTGATTTGGTAAAAATGATCTGCAAGATTCTTGACGAAATTCGACCGGCCGCAGACAACGGCCTAGACATAAAATCGTACGAAGAATTGATCACCTTTGTTACCGATCGCCCGGGCCATGACATGCGTTACGCAATCGACGCAACAAAAATCAAGACGGAACTTGGTTGGGAACCCCAGGAGGATTTCTCCAGCGGCTTCAAAAAAACCATCCGCTGGTACCTTGAAAATGAAACATGGTGGAAAAATATTCTTTCTGGCGACTACAAACTTGATCGTCAGGGCTTGGAACAACCGGCAAACGGAGATCAGCAGTGAAAGGCATCATTTTAGCGGGCGGTTCAGGGACTCGGTTGCACCCGATTACCATGGCAACTTCAAAACAGTTGATTCCTGTCTATGACAAACCGATGATCTATTACCCACTGTCGGTGCTGATGCTGGCGGGAATTCGCGAGATTCTCGTTATTTCGACCCCTCACGATTTACCAAATTTTCAGCGTTTGCTAGGAGACGGTTCCAGCATCGGGTGCCAATTCAGCTACGCCGAACAGGCCGTGCCCAATGGTCTTGCCCAAGCGTTTGTAATCGGAAAAGAGTTCATTGGCGACGACAAAGTGGCGCTGATCCTAGGAGACAATATCTTCTACGGATCTGGCTTCGGTCCGCTGGTCAGCGAGCAATCCGATCCTGAGGGTGCGGTTGTGTTTGCCTACAAGGTCAAGGATCCAAGCGCCTACGGTGTTGTTGAATTCGACTACCAACGCAATGTGATCTCACTGGAGGAAAAACCACAGCAACCCAAGTCCAATTTTGCCGTTCCCGGCATCTACTTCTACGACAATCAAGTTGTGGAGATCGCGAAAAACCTAAAGCCGTCGGCCCGTGGCGAATATGAGATCACCGATGTAAATCGTGAGTATCTTAATAGGAAGCAACTGAAGGTTGCGATTCTCAGTCGCGGCGTGGCCTGGTTGGACACAGGGACGTTCTCTTCACTCAATGACGCTTCAACCTACGTGCGAGTTGTGGAAGAACGACAGGGTTTGAAGATTGGATGCATTGAGGAAATCGCTTACCGCCAAGGTTTCATCGGAGAAAAAGAACTGCTGGAAAATGCTGATAAATATGCCAAAAGCGGCTACGGCGAATACCTGCGAGGCCTGATTTAGTTTGGGCGCCGCGCAAACTAAAACGCCCAAAAGCATGATGACCTCCGAAGACTACCTGCGATCTGCGCTCAGTAAATCGGGTGCGATGCCCAGTGTTGCTGCTTGCCATCAGTGGATTCTGCAACGACGAAATGCAATCCAAGCCAGCATCACGTCCATCGCCTTTGACGAAATGGAGAAGTGGTCAACTGACAAGCGTGGCAATATCGTGCACGAATCGGGGCAATTCTTCGCTATCCAAGGTTTGCGAGTCTACGGCGATTCCGCTGATGCTGAAAAGTGGGACCAACCGGTCATTCTGCAGAATGAAATCGGCATCCTAGGGTTCCTCGCCAAACGGATCGATGGCCTGCTGCATTTGCTGATGCAAGCCAAAATCGAACCGGGCAACATCAACGTTGTTCAACTGTCTCCAACCCTCCAAGCGACACGCAGCAATTTTCTACAAGTTCATGGCGGGCGCGCACCTCATTATCTGGACTACTTTCGCGACAACGAATTTGGAGTGACACGCTTCGATCAATTCCAGTCGGAACAGGGTATGCGCTTCCTCGACAAGCGAAACCGGAATTTGGTCGTGGAGGTCGATGACCACGAAGACGTTGAAGAGAACCCCGACTACTGCTGGATGACCATTGGACAAATCAAAGCGCTCGCCCAAGAAGACAACCTGATCAACATGGACAGCCGATCAGTGCTCAGTGGGATCAGCTATGGGGGGGCTGCGGTCGGAAACGAGACACAAAACTTGAGCGAATATGGAAAACGAGTTCTTGGTTCCATGCACGCCCCTGCTGATGCGAAACATTCGACAGCAGATCTTTTGACATGGGTCACTCAAACTCGTTTTGCGACGCAATTCCAAAGCCAGCGAGTCGGATTGGGCGAAGTCCATGACTGGGTCCGAGATTCACATTGCATTTCTAGTGAAAACCACAATTTTAGCGTGATCGCCACCCGTGCCGAAATTGGTAACCGCGAGGTTGTGTCGTGGACGCAACCCATGCTGCGGCAAAATGATCCAGAGCTGTTCGGGTTCATAACCCAAGAGCACAATGGGACTTTAAAGTTTCTGGCCCACCTGCAGTCTGAGCCTGGTTTGAGCAGTAAGGGTGAGATCGGTCCGACCGTCCAATGTTGCCCCAACCATCGCCTGATTGGGGAAGCACCCGGTTGTCGTCATTTCCTCGACAGGTTTCTTTCGGCAACTGAGTCTGAAATCCGATTCGACAGCATGCAGTCCGAAGAGGGCGGACGATTCTATCAGGAAGACAACCGCAATATGGTGATCGAGATCGACCCCAGCGTTCACTTGGAAGTCCCCGAGACCTTCCGCTGGGTTACTCTGCATCAGTTACAAGAACTCGGTCGCCACAGTAACTACCTAAACATTCAGGCTCGCAGCCTGATTAGCCTCCTCGACCTTGGTTTAAACCAATGACGAAAAGATTGAAAATTGGAGTTGTGGGGTGCGCGTCCTTCGCCGAGCGTTCGGCGATTCCTGCCATCTTAGATACCGCTGAACTCTTCGAACTGGCCGGCGTTGCCAGTCGATCGGCAGCAAAAGCCCAACAGTACGCTGAGAAGTTCCAGTGTACCGCTTTCGATAGCTACGACGCACTCGTGGAGCAACAAGACATTGATGTGATTTATCTTCCGTTACCCACGGGGTTGCACGACCAGTGGGTGGCCAAATGTCTTGAAGCGGGTAAGCACGTGCTGGTGGAGAAATCGATGGCCGCCAATTTTTCATCGGCCGAAAAGATGATTGCCGCCGCTGATGAGAAACAGTTGTTGCTGGCTGAAAATTTTATGTTCCAGTACCACCGGCAAATGCAATTGGTTGTTGATCAATTGGCTAGCGGTGCCATCGGAGAATTGAGGCAGCTGAGAAGTTCATTCGGTTTCCCCCCACTGCCGCCGGACAATTTTCGATTTGACGCATCGCTGGGTGGCGGTGCCTTGCTTGATGCAGGAGCCTACACACTCAAGGCGGCCCAATTCTTTTTGGGGTCTGCGCTCTCAGTAAAGAGTGCTTCATTGAAAGATACGATGGGAACAGGCGTAGACACACTTGGTGCCGCTCATCTGGAAAATCCTAATGGGGTTTCTGCATTGGTCGGTTTCGGATTCGACAATTTCTACCAATGCAATATCGAACTCTGGGGCAGCGAGGGCAAATTGACCATGACCCGCGCTTTTACCGCCAAACCCG
>CAYTPS010000139.1:0-400 GCA_964439245.1 uncultured Pirellulaceae bacterium
CATATTTTCCGCTTGAGCCGTATCGGCACTTATAAATTTCGCGCCAACATGTTCCGGTCGAATAACAGCCGCGTGGAGGGTCCCAGGCAACTCGGCATCCATTCCGAAAATGGGATCGCCGAAAACTTTAGCAGCGAGGTCGATTCTGGGGATCGCTTTTCCAACAACCGAATAATCTTTCAACGCTCGCAGTTCTGGCGTTGGGGGGACCTTCCAGTCAGTGACCGCCGCGGCGACTTCGGCATAGGTGATCGACCGTTCGCCAGTTGAGACAATGCCGTTCTTGGTGGTTAGCTCTGCGACGTCGACGCCAAGTTGTTTTGCGGCTTCTAACTTGACCATCTCCCGCATCGTTGCGGACAACTCACGGAGCGGGCCCCGTAAACCGTTGATCGACATG
>CAYTPS010000139.1:410-11352 GCA_964439245.1 uncultured Pirellulaceae bacterium
TCTAACTCGTCAGCGACCAGTTGAGCCATGCCTGTAAATGTACCTTGGCCCATTTCGACTTTCGGCGAGATCAACGTGACCTTATTGTCATTTGTAATCTCAAACCATAGATTTGCTTTCGTCCCTCTGCCTGAGTAATCTAGGACAGTGTTCTCTACCATGCCGAAAACTGTTCGCCGCATTGGGTTTCGGAAAACATACGTCCCCAACGCCAAAACGCCGAGGGTGCCCAATCCGCCTCGAACAAGAAATTTTCGACGCGACCATCTTTTTCGAACAGGCTTACTCGTATCGCATTGCTCCAACGCTTCGTTCGTTTGAGACTCGGCCATGCTATTTCTCTATTTATTTTCAGATTGGCTTTGGGTCAATTCGGCTGCGCGGTGAATGGCTTTTCTCATTCGGTAGTAAGTCGCACAGCGGCAAACGTTGATAATGTTGTTGTCAATTTCTTCGTCCGTCGGGTTGGGTTTCTTGTTGAGTAACGCAGTGGTTGCCATGATAAATCCCGGCTGACAATAACCGCATTGTGGAACGATCTCGTCCATCCACGCTTGCTGAACCGGATGCGGATTCTCGATCGTGCCTAACCCCTCGATCGTAGTTATCGTTTTGCCTTCGGCAAATTTGGCTGCATAAGAACAGCATCGCACGGCATCGCCATCAACGAGAATTGTGCAGGCACCACAAGCCGCTTTACCACATCCGAACTTCGTTCCCTTTAAGTCGAGTTGGTCGCGAATAACCCAGAGCAGCGGTGTATCGCCGTCTTCAATATCGATGGACTTTGCTTCGCCGTTGATTGTGAATGAAATGTTCATGAACTGTTCGCTTTGACTAAATTCTGCCTGAAACACTTGTCTTCACTGATAAGCTACATTGGATCCAGTTTTCTGTTTTGGACCAGTGAAAGTTGGAGTCGACTAACGTTCTGCTCAACTAGGAATTGCGTTATTTGCTGCTTGAAAACCCTATTCATCTGGAATCTTGGCTCCATCATTGAACCACTTTTTAACTGCGGTGATGTACTCGTCCTTGGGAACCGGCGGTGGTTCGCGAGGTTCACCATTGGCATCGACTCCCGGGTCCCACGCCCAGAGCACCAATGCGTGCTCGGTTAAGTGGTGCATGATTTGGTCATGGTTGCGATCGCCGTTGCGTTTTGGATCAAGAATGGATTTCGCAATCTCGGTTCGCGACAGTCCCTCCCAACGCATCGAGTGGGGCGCGAGACTCCATTCGGGCGCGCCGGGCACGCCAGAGAATGCGTTGTTTTCATTCTGATGGCAGGTGCTGCATTTTGTGGCTTCAAATCCGTGATTGTCCTTGCCGCGCACCAGCCCAAAATAGTGTGGGTGTGAGTCTTCGCCTTGTTTGGGGATTCCATCACTTGGGTGACAGTTTTTGCACCGTTGGTGAGTCAGCACCTGCATCATTTTGTCGAAGTTGGGATCAACCGAATCATCAGACAAAGCGCGGGTGTGTCGGGCATTGAGGAAGCCTTCATGGCCTGCCGAGATTGCGGCGCTCACAACCGCGCCGAGACAGATACACGCGACTATCGCAAAAACGAAATAAACACGCACAAAAGACCTCCTGCTGACTGTTGACCTTTTAAAGGTTACCTGCTGTCACCCATTTTGCTACCTCAAGCAACCAATTATTTTCATTCCCCAATTAGAGGAAACACTTTGGCTTGGGGCAGCGCGGGAAAATCGAAGGAAAAAAATCAAGCAGCAATGCGATCCTTGATGATATAAGGACGCCGTTTGGATAACAGAAGTACAACGCAATCCACTTCAATGCTGTCACGCAGAAAGCAAATGTCAGCAAATCCAATGTCGATCGGTACTCTACTTCGCAAAGAAACACTCATTGGAGAATGAGTAAGTGACAATCTAGCATCAGCGATCAAAGATCAAAACACTATCTAGCACATATCTCTAACGTTTGGCTTGTGCAGCAAAAAGGCACCACAATTGCGGTGCCAGAAACTTTTGCACAACGGCTATGAATTCTCAAGCCATTGAAGAAGCATGATGTTGGATTATCGATTTGCCAAAGAGTCGCGGATCTCGGTCAGCAATTTAACCTCATCCGAGGGCTCGGCATCATCCGCCGATTTCATGAATGAACTGGCGACTTTGAGCGCGATGAAAATCACGAAAGCAAGAATCGCAAAATCCAACACACCTTGGATGAATGTACCGTACTTGAGTGCGGCCTGTTCCATGATGACTTCACCGGCAGCGTTGGTCGTTTCAATTTGACCACCGATGGGATATTTCAATCCGGATAAGTCTGGAACACCGGCAACCACGGCAATCAATGGCGTGATGATATTGTCCAAGAACGACTTGACGATTCCGGCGACGGCAGTTCCCATCACAATCCCAACAGCCATGTCGATTAAATTGCCCTTGAACGCAAACTCTTTGAAATCTTGAATGAAGCCCATTTGAGAAACTCCTGATAAGGTGGGATTAGTGAATCAGCCTATCAACGTCGATCGATACCTTCGTCGTGACAAGCGCCGAGTTTACCGGAAAACGCTGTCACGCAGAACGTCGGTTTTTCACCGTAGTGGATTTGTTAGATCTTGTTCAGACAACTTGAAAACTGCCTATCCTGCATACTCAACCAACGTTCTTACCAGACAACCGCTCGCGCCGCCATCGATCCATGGTTTGGGTTTGTCGGAGAAGCTGGGACCGGCAATATCCAGATGCACCCAAGGCGTCTCGCGCACAAATTCTTCAAGAAACTTGCCCGCGGTGATCGATCCGCCCCAGCGCGAATCGCCAAGGTTCTTGATATCGGCGACCGAGCTTTTGATTTGGTCGGAAAAGTAATCGTGCATGGGCAGTTCCCAGACGTATTCACCGCAGGCCGCGGCTGCCGCTTTTACATCCGCCGCCAGTTGATCATTGTTAGTCATCAATCCCGCAATGTCCGTCCCGAGGGCCACTAAACAGGCCCCCGTCAACGTCGCGAGGTCGATAATTTTTCCAACGCCATGGTCCACGGCGACGTCCAAAGTATCGGCCAATACCAATCGACCTTCAGCGTCAGTGTTGTGGACCTCGATAGTTTTACCGCTGCGGGCGGTCAACACGTCACCCAATCGAAAACTGTTGCCGGCGATCATATTCTCCGCCATGCCGGCAAATCCAATCACGTTGACCGGAAGTTTCAAACTAGCGATCGCCTGCATCGTGCCCAAAACGGTAGCCGCCCCCGCCATGTCGCACTTCATCGCCATCATACCTTCGGACGTTTTGATCGAGAGGCCGCCCGAGTCGAATGTGACGCCCTTGCCAACCAAGCCCAACGGCTTTTCATCCGAGTGACCTCCCATGTATTTCATGATGACCAGCCGCGGCGGATGAGCCGAGGCGCGTCCCACCGCGAGGAACGCACCGCAGCGCTCTTGCTCCAAACGCTGCTGATCCCAGACTTCGACGTCAAACCCTGAAGCCTTACCGACCGAAATGGCCTGAGTCGCAAACGAATCTGGATAAAGATCACTTGCCGGCATGTTGACCAGTTTTCGAACAAGGTTCTGGCTCTCGCCCAAAATCTTCCCTCGTTCAACCGCCGCCGCGTCATTGGTATTGAAATACGCCGTCTTAAAAGGTGACAGTTTTTCATTCTGCTGATAAATTCCCTGCCCCACAACGCCGACAATCACGCTGGAGACCGCGTCGGCAACGTCCAAAGAATCCACAAAGAACCCAACCTTGTCTCTTTCTTTTGTTGCCAAAGTTTTTGCTGCAGTCCCCACAGCACGACCGGCAAGTCCCGGCGCAGAATCGACTTTCGCCCCCAATCCAACCACCAGCACAACATTAGCCGTCACGCCGACCGGAGAAAGTAACGTGGTTACCGCCAGTGGAGCAGAGGATAATTCTCCCGCTTCGATCAGGCGAGTCAGCATTCCCTCGGTGGCGGTGTCTATTTCCAAAGCTGATCCCGTCAGCGGTTCGTCTTTCCAGATGAAAATAGCAATCGCGGAGGCCTCGATATCAGCGGCAGGTTCTTGCGTGGTTTCGATATTCATGGTGTCTTCATTCGTTTCGAGTAACAGGATTCGGCTAGATTTTCACATGGGTTCTCCCAATCAGCAAGTCATGAGATAATTGCGGCTCTTTTTTGCGGTAGGACCATCGGGCACACCTTCATTCACTTTCGGACTTAATACGACTGACCATGGGCTACCGCTTCCTATCTGACTGCGTCAAAGATCTTGAAGAAAACGGGCACTTAATCCGCATCAGCGATCCGGTTGATCCAAATCTGGAGATGGCCGAGATCCATCGCCGCGTCTATCTGTCGGGAGGCCCTGCGTTGTTGTTCGAAAATCCTGTCGGCTGCAACTTCCCGATGGCTTCGAATCTGTTCGGCACGCTCGAGCGCGCGCGATACATTTTTCGCGATACGTTCGTCAACGTGCAACGGGCCATCGGGCTGAAGGTCAATCCAGAAGCGGCGCTCAAGAATCCGCTCAAGTATTGGAAGGCTCCGTTTATCGCTTGGCAGATGCAACCCAAATCGGTTCGGCATGGAGCGATAATGGAGAACCAGATCGCTTTAGATCAGCTGCCGCAATTGAAGTGCTGGCCCGATGATGGTGGAGCCTTCGTCACGTTGCCGCAGGTCTACTCCGAGGACGCCAGCCAGCCGGGACTGATGAAGTCCAACATGGGAATGTATCGCGTACAAATCTCTGGAAACGAGTACGATCCGAAATCAGAGGTCGGCATCCACTATCAAATCCATCGGGGAATTGGCGTTCACCACAAAACGGCCAATGAACTGAAGAAGCCTTTTCGTGTGAACGTGTTTGTCGGTGGTAACCCGGCGATGACGGTGGCAGCCGTGATGCCACTGCCGGAGGGGATGAGCGAGCTTACCTTCGCCGGAGCACTGGCCGGACATCGCATCCCCATGATCAAAAATTCCAACGGAGCATCGATCTACGCCAACGCAGACTTCTGCATATCTGGCACGGTACTTCCAGAGGCAACCAAACCCGAAGGACCTTTCGGCGATCATCTAGGCTATTACAGTTTGACACATGAATTTCCGCTGATGAAAGTGGACGCGGTCTACCATCGCTCTGGAGCGATCTGGCCCTTCACGGTCGTCGGGCGGCCACCACAGGAAGACACCGTCTTCGGCGAACTAATTCATGAGCTGACAGGTCCGGTGATCCCAACGGTTCTCCCCGGCGTAAAAGAAGTCAACGCCGTCGACGCTTCGGGCGTTCATCCGTTACTGTTGGCCATCGGCAGCGAACGCTATGTGCCGTACCAGCAAACGACTCAACCGCAAGAGTTGCTGACCCAGGCGAACGCCATTCTAGGACAGGGCCAGATGTCGCTGGCCAAATATTTGTGGATCCTCGACGAAGCATCGGCTCCAGAATTAAAACTCTCCGACATCGAAACCTTTTTCATCAAAATGCTGGAGCGTGTTGACTGGACGCACGACCTTCACTTTCAAACCAAAACCACCATTGATACGCTGGACTATTCTGGCAGTGGATTCAACACGGGCTCCAAAGTCGTCATCGCCGCGGCGGGGCAGGGGATCCGAAAACTACCAATCGAGATACCGGGCGATCTTAGCTTGCCCGATGGATTCTCCGATCCAAAAATTTGTTTGCCCGGAGTGCTGGCGGTGACCGGCCCCAAGTTCGGCTCATCGGAGGCGACGTCATCGAAAACACAGCCGTCTCGACACTGCGGACAGGTGGGTGCATTCTGTCGTTCGTTTGACCAACGGGCTTCCATCAATCAGTTTCCATTGGTCGTAATTGTCGACGATTCAGAATTCGCGTCACGCACCTTGAACAATTTTCTGTGGTCCGTTTTCACCCGCAGCAACCCTGCAACCGACATTGACGGCATTGCCGGTGCGACAGTGGACAAACACTGGGGATGCGCGGGCAGTCTGGTCATCGATGCTCGGGTAAAGCCATTTCACGCTCCTCCGCTAATTGAAGATTCGGAAATTTCCAAACGAGTTGACGCTCGGGCAACCCGAGGTGATGCGTTAGCCAAGTATCTGTGAACATTTATCAGACCGATGACGTTATTTACTAAATCCAAGCCAAACATCTTGAGAGAACGAGGAACAAAGTGAGTGAACTAAACGAACAGCAACGCTTAGAAGCGATCATGAACGACCCCAGTTATAAGATTGCTTATGACGATGTCGATTTCATCAAGAGCGAATACCTGCGTCCAGTGCGACTTCACTTGGAGTTGCTCAAGCCAGAAAAGATGATGGAAGATGCTGGCATCAACTCGTCGGTCGTTGTGTTTGGTGGAACGCAGGTTGCGTCCAAAGAGCAGGCCGACAATATGGTTGCAGCGGCCAAAGAGAAACTGGCCGCCAATGCTGACGACGTTGAAGCGCAACGTGAGCTTGTGCGGGCCAACAACGTGTTAAAGAAATCTCGCTACTACGAGGAATGCCGTAAGTTCGCTGGACTTGTGACGGAATTCAACAAACAGCATCGTGACGGCGAGTTCTTCATCAAGACCGGCGGCGGGCCGGGCATCATGGAGGCCGGCAATCGTGGTGCGTATGAGGCTGGCGGTAAATCAATGGCGCTCAACATCACGCTTCCGTTCGAGCAAACGCCGAATTCTTACATCACTCCCGGTCTGTGTTTTCAGTTCAACTACTTTGCCATCCGGAAGATGCACTTTCTGCTTCGCGCAAAAGCGATCGTCTGCTTCCCGGGCGGCTTCGGAACTTTGGACGAACTGTTCACCGTTTTGACGCTGCGGCAAACTGGCCGCATGCAGGAAGTTCCCATCATTCTTTACGGTAAAGACTACTGGGATGGAATTATCGATTTCCAATTTTTGGCCGATCAAGCGGTAATTAGTGACAGCCATCTAGAGCTGTTTCAGTACACCGAAACGCCTGAAGAAACGTGGCAAGTGATCCGTGATTTCCACGGAGTTTGAAAATAGCACTAAACTGCGCTGATCATCTTCAATCCGTTTTGCACTGAGATTGATGGTCAGCGTTAGTTAGTGGCTTCCGAGAGACATGCGTTCAGCGGCCTCGCCACAGAGCAGAAACGGGGTATACTTTTGGGCCTATTTGGCTGATCGTTCCTATATCTGAAATCGCCCGTCTCCTCGTGTTAATCGCTGACTACCCTCCGTTTCGACGCAATGCTTTTTACCCAACGAGTCTCTTACAGACCGTTGCGCCTCTGTTTATCAAGGGACGGCATTCGGATTATTCCGCGATCAAACATACGGTGAATCTGTTTGACGGTGACCGGATGGTGATCCACGATGACCAACCAAAAAAATGGATCACCGGCGACCGTGTTGCGATCCTCTTGCACGGTTTAGTTGGGAGCCACGCTTCACCATGTGTCGTACGGCAATCTGACAAACTGCGACGTCATGGGGTACGAACTTTTCGCGTGGATCTTCGGGGCCATGGCGACAGCACGCTAATATCACGTTCTCACATTCACGGCGGCTGCAGCCAAGACCTAGAATCGGTCGTCGATTTCGTTCACAGAATATCTCCGCTTTCGAAAGTCAGCTTGGTTGGATTTTCTATCGGTGGAAACATCGTGATGAGAACACTAGGGAGATGGGCGGAAGATTTTCCGCGCTACGTTGATTCGGCCATTGCCGTTTCTCCTCCGGTGGATTTGCTGTACACCTCTTGGCACCTTCGCCAGTACGGAAATCGAATCTACGAAGCATATTTCATGTCGCGACTCAAACAAGCTCTCAGCTTCCGACGGCGCAAGGTTGTCGGCCTGGTGGATAACGGCATCAATCCAGTGCCCGACCGGCTATTCGCCTTTGATGACCAGTTTACCGCACCCGTGTGGGGTTACGACGGAGCCGAAGAATATTACGCCGACGCAAGTTCAATCCACATTTTGAAAGACGTGCGAGTACCAACAATCATTCTCTCTAGCAAAGACGACCCCGTCGTGCCGATTGAGATGTACGAAAAAGCTCATCTATCGAACTACATCGATGTTGTCAGCACTCGCCAAGGCGGTCATCTCGGATTCATCAGCCGAGGCGTACGCGATCCCGACCGCTTTTGGATGGATTGGCGAATCAGCCAATGGATTTCTGCGCTTGATAATGTTTAGTCACTCCGGCAGCAGCCCGCACTCTAACAATCATCCATCGTGTAGAAGAATTGCTCGCTGACGATTTTTCCATCAGCCACCTCGTAGAGACATAACTCTTCCATTTGTGAGCGGCCGCGCTCTTTAAAGGTGATGTCGAACGACATCTTGCACGTGAAATGATTGCCGGCAACCATCGGATCGCTGACCTCACCACCGTGGAACTCTTCCACCGTTTCATACCACTGCTGGCTTTTGGTTGTGATCGCGGCTAGTCCCTCGGTTCGCTCGTTTGGCATTCCGGGCATTTCGTGGCTGACGCAGTTTTCGGCGTATAACTCAGCCAGCGCTTCCATGTTCTGGCCCTGCCGACACATTTCAACCAACCGATTGGCAACTTCTTGAGTACTCATTGTTTCGTCTCCATAGAAAAAGGCGTTTGACCATTCAAGCAAAAAGCCAGCCCCAGAAACAGCACAGCAAGGGATTGATGTCACCCCGCCAGAGGTCTCCAGAGTGACAATGGCCCAAACCGAATTTTACAAAGTAAGAATTCAGTTGGAAATGACTCTAATGTTCAGTGGTAGATTATGAGACTGCCCCGACAACACAATTGCATCCAACGGCAACGCGTATGTTTGTTGTTGGGCTTTGAAAGCAGCTCTTGATCATCCTCAAGAAGTGTCCTTCGGGTAGAACAGCCCAAAAAAGTGCTGTTTCACGATCAATTTATCAATTGTCGGGAAGCGGTTTGACGCCGGTAGGGGGTAAGTTAGAATCTGCCACCGAATTAGAACGTCCGCAGCACTTGCTGTGGAATTTTTTGAACTACGGAGAACGAGATGGCGACTGAATTCGACAGTGATAGTTTTGACGCAGAGGTTTTGCAATCGGATCAACCAGTGTTGGTCGATTTCTGGGCACCTTGGTGCGGTCCGTGCCGTCAGTTGACTCCGGTAATCGAAGAACTGGCGACAGAAAACGAAACTGCTAAAGTTGGAAAATTGAACGTCGACGACGCTCAGGAACTTGCGGTAAAGTACGGAGTCACTGGAATCCCTGCTTTGTTGTTGTTCAAAGGCGGCGAGGTCGTTGAAAAAGTGACTGGAGTGCAGCCAAAGGCTAAGCTTCAGGAAATGATCGATAAGCATACTGCTTGATCGATAACAAGCATGTGTAGCTTCACTCGCACGGCAGACCGATCAGTCTGCCTGCGTTGCCGCCTCTATCAAATCAGCTTGAGGTTAGGTCCTCGAAAACTGATTCTGTGGGGCACAGGGTGAGCCCCTCTGAATTTGAAATAGACACCAACAGGCTAGTCTCCAAACGGGACATTTCGAATTCAAATTATTTGTCCGCGCCGTTAGCGCAAACGGCCACTAGCGCCTCTGGCGAAACTGGGCGTCTCTGGATGAACCAACAAGACACCAACGCGTGCAGCAACGTCTCCGGTGAGTGCTCTGGTCTTGCATTCCAAAGGAGAAAGGAGCACTGCGCTGGGAAAACGTTCCTGCCACAAGTCAGGGTTTGACATTCCGGGATCATCTAGATCCCAAACAATGACGCCGCCTTGCTTTTTCAAGCGTTCGTCTGACACCCACGGATTGGCTTCAGGAATTAAGTCACCAAAAACGTCGATCGGATTCTCCGAATACACTCCGACACACCCCGAGACAAACATCTGGCCGCCAACCATTTGTAACGGCTGCTGATAGTGCTCAGACCAGCGCTGGTCAATCATCTTAGCGATCTGTTGTCCAGGAAAGTGAACCCTCGAAAGCTCGCCTCGAACCGCCGGTCCAAATCCGTTGCGAATGAACAAACCCACTGCCATCAAACAGCCAATGATCAGCGAGTCGCGAATAACTTTCCGACACGCCACTCGGTCGTATTCGACCTTAAACAACACGATCAGCAACAGGCCCAGAAAGCTAAACAGCGGACCGCCCCACATGCTGCGGATAGAGGCGCCGGTTAGGATTGCCAGTAACAAATAGATCGCAATCGGTCCGCCAACGGCGATCGCAAGATATTTTTGGATAAACACGTCCGTTTGTGAGTCGCCTGCCTGATACGCGTTTTCTGTGGCGGCCGCTTTCCTCGACTTAAATGCTTTGAGCAGCAGTGGCGTCAGCAGCACAACAACCGGAATCACGGCAGCCAATTGCGAAACAATGAAGCTCAGCGGCGACGTGATGTGTTTCATCCATGCGGCAACGCCCGAGGAAGCCGAATGGGCCGCCGCGTCACCGCTGCGGTCAAAAATGTAGCGGATGGTGATGAAGTCGTTCTCAATCATCCACATAAAATGAGGCAGAAAGATCAAGCACGCGATTGTGGTCATCAGCCAGGGGCCAGCTGTTCGTAGTGCCTTACGCGTTGACGGGATCACGACGGGAATCATCAACAGGGATAACACCAGCACAGCCATATAGTACTTACATAGCATCCCCATTCCAATCGCTACCCCAGTAAGACACCAGTACACCAATCTCTGACGCGATGTGGAACTGGCTAGTGATCGATACATAAACAAAATCGTCAGCGCCCAAAACGGACGTGTCATGATGGTGTTGTTGATGTCGTTGATCATGTACGTGCAATAGTAACACCCCTCCATGACCAAAACGCTGCACAGCGCCAGTCGGGGAGAGACGAATTCACGCGCCAATTGCCAGACAGCCCAATATGTCGCGGCGATGGTTAGCTGAGCCGTAAGATACATGGCCCATGGATGATGCCGACCAATCTCCCACATCGTCGCCGCAGTCCAAGCGGGCAGGGGAGGGTGCTTATGGTATCCCATTTGCC
>CAYTPS010000140.1:0-2145 GCA_964439245.1 uncultured Pirellulaceae bacterium
CTAGAACTCGTCCTGATCGACAATCCGATCAACATGCGTGATGCTTATGCTGCTGGCGATGTTCATGTTGGCTGGGCGACGTTAGACATGATGCCGCTGTTCATGGAGGGCTTCGTCAAAAAGGACGGCAGTCCGATCGACAGCCGCGTTATGCCACGAATCTTCCAACAGGTGGACTGGTCAAACGGCGGTGACGGAATCGTTGCTCGCAACGGTGTTAAGTCGATTGGCGATCTTCGAGGAAAAAAAGTAGTGCTGGCTGAAAACAGCCCATCTCAATATTTCCTTTTGAACATGCTGGTTTACGGTGGCGTGCAACCTTCATCCAATAAAGATCGATCCGAAGTCGAATTCGTTTACACTAATGACGCGTTCCAAGCCGCCGCTGCATTCAACAGTGACAAATCGATCGATGCAGTGGTGTCTTGGGCACCCGATATCTATACGCTCTCGGAGCGATCAGGAAACAAGATGATTGTTTCGACTGGTACCGCCAATAAGCTGATCGCAGACGTTTGGTTTGCTCGTGCTGATTTTGCCAAAGACCACCGCGATATTTGCGAAGGACTTGTTCGTGGCATCTTTGACGCGATGACAGAACTCAACACCGACGGCGGTAAGGAAAGTGTTGCTCAGTTGATGGCTGACGCGTTCGATCTGCCGGCAAGTGAGACGATGGGAATGTTGGGCGACGCTCACAGCACAAACTGGGCCGAGAACTATCAGTTCTTCCTCAACAAGAATAACCCCGCAAACTTCGAGCGTGTTTGGAATCAAGCCTATTACATCTACAAGAAGATGAAGAAGGTCACCCACCGACGTGTCAAATTTGACAAGGTGATGGATTTCTCGATCATCGAAAAATTGGGTAAGGAAGAGAAGTACTCTTCACAGGTTGACGAGTACACAGTGCCCTTTATCAAAACGGCCAGTAGCCAGTTGCGTGGTGCCGAAGAGATCCTGACCAACACAGTCGTGATTCACTTTTATCCCAACAGCAGCGATCTGTTCCGTAAAGTGACCAAATCGGTCAACGGCAAACAGGTCGAATCGATGTACGATCCCAAAGTAAAATTTGTACTTGAGGAGATCGGCAAACTGGCCGGTCAGTTTGGAACGGCGCGGATCATGATCGAAGGTCACACCGACAGTTCGATGAAAGGTCGTGCTCCGTCAAGCCTCGTCGAGGAACTTTCCAAGGATCGAGCTAACGCGGTCAAGCGCGCTCTGGCCAAGCAGTTTGACCTGGATCCCAACCAATTCAACACCGATGGTGTTGGTTGGAATCGCCCGGCAGATCCCGACGACGCGATGAACCATGCAAAGAACCGGCGGGTGGAAGTAAAAATCTATCCTGCCGAGTCGATTGAATAGATTCTGTTTTGGTAGTGGGCGACGCCACGAGTCCGGAAGCGGGCTAGTGGCGTAAAGACTCGTAGGTTCGTTCACTATCTGAAGGACTTTCTCCAACCCCTCGGGCGTACCATTGGCCGAATCGAATCTACAATCTCAACCGCCGAAGCGACGCTGGTTCCCGATCCGCGGAAAGATCAGCCTGCTGGCATCGGTGTTCCTGAGCATCGCCAGTGTACTGATTGTGTTTGCGGCGTGGTGGTTTGTGACCAGTGGAGAAACGGTTGAGCAAAGAATCGTTGGCCCTTTCGCTTTGCCAAGTCCATCGGAAACCTTCTCAGCGTTTCAGGAATTATGGTTTGAGCAACAATTGACCCGCAACACGCTGACCACGTTGCGGCGGGTCGTGCTTGGTTTTGCCCTCGCAGCGGTCGTCGGTATTCCGCTTGGAATTCTCGCCGGTAGCTTTCCGCCGGTGAAGTCAATGCTGGCCCCGATCATTCTCTTTGGACGCAACATTCCGATCGCGGCATTAGTCCCGTTGACGTACTTCTTCTTCGGGATCGCTGAAACGCAAAAGGTCATGTTTATCTTCTTGGCCTGTTCTGCGTTCGTCATCGCCGATACGACGACATCGATCAGCAATGTGGGCCAACAATACCTCGACACCGCCTACACTTTGGGCAGCAATCGCTGGCAAGCAATCACTAAGGTGCTGGTCCCGCTGGCGATGCCCAGTTTGCTAGACTCGCTCAGGTTGTTGTTTGGTTTGGCGTTTGGCTACATCATGTT
>CAYTPS010000140.1:2155-11349 GCA_964439245.1 uncultured Pirellulaceae bacterium
ATCGATCAAGCTTGGCGGCGAGTCGGGAGGCCTGGGAAACTTGATTAACGCGGCACAAAAGCGCGGACTGAGGACACAGATCTACCTGATCATTTTGATCATTCCAATCGTGGCATTTTTGATCGACCGAATTCTGTTTGCCATTCAAAAGGGCCTGTTCCCTCACAAGTACGGCGGCAATGGATGGTTGCTGGTTCTAGTGCGCGATATCGCTCATCGTATCAGCGACGTGAAATCGATGTTCTTCAAGCCCACGCCGCCCTATGATCGCCTGACGATCGAAAACGCTTCGACGCTGGGTGCATCGCCAACTGCTGCAATCGATCGGAGCGGCAATGAATAGCGAATCCGACAACTCTCCTGCCTCTGAGCCGACCTCCGCCGAATCGGCAGAACCCCAACCTGCTGTTTCACCTGCACCCCAAAAGCAATCGGAGTCAGTCAATCCGGCACCAGACAATCGGCCGGTCGTTGAATTTGTAAATGTCAGCAAGACCTACAATGTTGGCGGCCCGAACGAATTCACGGCGATCAAAGATGTTTCGTTCGTTGTTGAGGACAAACCCGACCACGGCGAGTTCATTGGTGTGCTGGGGCCAAGTGGTTGTGGCAAAAGCACGATCCTAAAATTGATTGCTGGACTCGAGCCACAGCATCCTGCGACAACCGGTACCGTATCGGTTCTGGGCCGACCCGTCACTGGTCCCGGCGCTGACCGTGGCATGGTATTTCAAGATTACACCAGCTTCGATCACAGAACGGTACTGGACAATGTGACGTTCGGTTTGGAATGCCACGGTGTCCCGCGAAAGATCCGTGAAGAGCATGGCCGGCACTGGATCGAACAAGTAGGGCTTGACGTTACCAATGACCAGTACAAATTTCCTCACGAACTTTCCGGCGGTATGCGGCAGCGCGTCGCCATCGCACGATCTTTGATCCTGCGTCCGCGCGTGATCTTGATGGATGAGCCTTTCGGGGCGCTTGACCCTCAGACTCGTCTGAACATGCAGGATTTATTGGTCAAGCTCTGGCGAAACGTGGAAGCAACTGTGTTTTTTGTCACGCATTCAGTTGAGGAAGCCGTATATTTGGGGGATCGCGTCTACGTACTGAGCAGCTCTCCCGGTACACTGGCTCAACAAGTAGGTGTAGAGCCGCCGGATCGACCTGCCGCCTTGATGCAGCGTGAGGACAAATTCCGCGACACTGTCTATCACATCAACGATCTAATTGCGGCCGAGGAATTGGCCAAACGTTGATCAGCAAGACAGTTGCCCGGCCGAGTCTCCCGCAAAGCAGGCTGATCCTGCTACCCATCAGCGTTTAACTTCAATATCTCGCCAACACACGAACCTATTTTCCTCCGCCGTGCTGAAGTACATTAAAACTGCGTTCATGAATCGCTGGAACCTGCTACTGATGGCGGGAGGCGTGGGATTTTCTGTGATAAGTGGTTATCCGGAAGTGGGCATTCCACTGGTCCTAGCGGCAGAAACGGCCTACTTGGGGCTATTGGGCACCCATCCAAAATTTCAAAAATACGTCAACGCACAAGCCGCCAGACAAAAGCGGGCACGTCTGCAGAGCGGTAGCCAATCGACGCTCAACAAAATCATGGACGAACTGCCCGATCATTCGCTCAAGCGATATCGGCGGTTAAAGAAGCGGTGCGAAAAACTTGGCAAAATCACCGCCAACATGAAAGTGCCAAGTGAATATGAATTTGGTTCGATGGATGCAGACCACACGCGCGGGCTTGATCGATTGTTGTGGGTGTTTTTGAAACTACTATTCGCTCGACATACCCTGGAAGAATTTCAAGAGGAAGTCTCCGAAGAACGCATGGTCGACGAACTCGATACGATCGACAAGCGTCTTCAAGTGCTTGGAGATGATTCGTCCATTGAGGCAGACAAGATCCGCCGAACGCTGCTGGACAACAAAGCCACCTTGGAAGAACGCAAAGAGAACTACGCACGCGCCAAAAGCAATTTTTTGTTTATCAATTTGGAACTGGATCGGGTTGAGAACAAAATCAAGTCGATCTCCGAAATGTCCGTCAACCGTCGAGATCCGGAGTACATCAGTGGTCAGATCGACGCGGTGGCCAACAGCATGAAAGAAACCGAACGGACAATGAACGATCTTCAATTCGTACCTGGACTGGGCGAGTTAGAGGACGACACGCCTGAGCTATCAGTCGCGAAGAAGAAAAAACGCCAATTCGAAGACCGCTAAAGCTTCCCCGCGTTCCATACCTCACGACGCCTTCGAATTTGACAAGCATGCTGCTTGCGACGCGCCCTTTTGGCGAATCACGAAAGAAATCATCATTTTCGTGTAATAAAAATCGCCCTCCCCCGTGTTCAATCCGGGCACCAACAGTGCCATACTGGTTTGAGAAAACAAAGAGGGTTTTGAGCGACAGGTTCCGGAACTCCCTTTCGGTTCTTCAGTAACGACGGCCATTTTTTCCGAGGCAATCATGCGTTCCATTTCTGGCTGGCTTTTGGGCCTGATGACAATCAGTTTTTTAGGTATGGGGCTTCTCATGGCAAATTCTAACGAGAACGACACCCCTCAGGATCGGCCTACCTTATGGCAACAAATTGCTAAAGCTAAACAAGACAGGCTTCCCAAAACAGAAATGAAGCTGCTTGATGCAGTCTACCAATCAGCGGTAGCCGAAAAGGCTTACCCCGAAGCCGTAAGAGCGATGTGCCAGAAGATCAGCGTCGAGGCCTCCATCAACCAACCGGCCATCCCGTTTGCCATCAAAGAAATGATCGCTCGGGCCAAAGAAGTTCCAGACGAACTCAAGCCGATCACTAATGCAATTCTTGCCAACTGGTTCTTCCAATACTTCCAACAGAACCGCTGGAGGTTTGCTCAACGATCTCAAACTTCTAGCACCGTCAGCGACGACTTTGAAACTTGGGATTTAAGAAGAATCCTGCAAGAAATCGATGGAGCATTTACCCAAGCGCTCGCCGACGAAGAAATCCTCAAGCAGACACCCATCGCCCAATATGACCAGCTTTTGAAAAAAGGCTCCGTTGACGATTCCCATCGCCCCACCCTGTTTGATTTCGTTGCTCAAGAGGCAATCACTTTCTATTCCCTAGATGAACAAATCATCCGGCGGCAAGGAGCCTTCGATTTGTTGGCCGATAGTCCGGCTCTTGCTGGAGCGGATGAGTTCATCGCTTGGAAGCCTGCCACTGAAGATAACGAGTCGTTTATGTTGCAGGCAGTCAAGCTGAATCAGGACTTGCTCTCGTTTCACAAAAATGACGCAGATCCGACCGCGTTTCTTGATGCGGATCTCAACCGTATCACGTTTGCCGAACGACATTGTTCCGGGGAAGAAACAACCGCCCGCTATCGCGCGTTACTGAAACGATTCGCTCAGCAACATGCCAAACATCCCCTTTCCTCGCGCGCGTTGGCGCTATTGGCCAACAGCCATTTCTTGGATCGCCAGTATCCTTTAGCCAATCAATATGCGGCGACCGGTGCTGCACGTTTTCCTGATTCGCATGGCGGAAAAATGTGTGCCCACACAGTCGCAAAAGTGAAGCAGCCACAACTCTCGTTGGGAGTTGAAAACGTTTGGAATGCGGCTAAGCCCCAGTTTTCTGTTCAGCACCGCAACCTGAAACAGGTGCACTTTCGCTTGGTTAAGTTCGACTATGAAGGATGGCAGTTTGACAGGTCCGGTTCTCCCGCAAATCTCCCCCGTGATCAACGCGCGAAACTGACGCAATTAGATCCGGTGAAATCTTGGAGCGTCGACTTAGAGTCGGCGGAAGACTTCAAGGCCGCTGAACAAGAATTAGAAGCTCCACTGGACGTTCCCAACGGATCTTATCTGCTACTGGCCAGCAGCAAACCAGATTTTGCAATGCAAGATAATTTCATGTTTGTGGAACACGTTTGGAAATCCGATCTCGCTTGCCTCGTCTACCCGTCTCAGGCACAAGCCAGTTACTCTGGACAAATCCTCGACGCGCTTTCCGGCAGGCCGATTCAAGGCGTCAAAGTCCGTGTCCAACAGTGGATTCAAGACGGCAGAAACAGCCGCATCGCCAACGCTGGTGTTTGGTTCACCGACGCAGACGGGATGTTCGAAGTGAAGGTGGAAAGAAACAAATCAACTCGTCTGCTAATCGAACACAATGGCCAGAACTTGGGTCTAATTTGTAACGGACATTGGTACAACTCATCGACTTCCCAAACGGTTAGACGAACTCACTTTTTTACCGATCGCAGTATCTATCGCCCGGGGCAAACAATCCATTTCAAGGGCATTTGCACCAGCAGCAACCAAAACACCAACAAGTATGCCGTTGTGCCTGGAGATAGCATCTCGGTTGAACTACGGGACATGAACAACCAAGTCGTTGAAACGCAGACGTTCCGCGCAAACAAGTTCGGATCATTCAGCGGAAGCTTCACGGCGCCGACGAATCGAGCGACAGGCCCGATGCAACTGCGGGCAGGCAACGGTTCGGTAGGCTTCCGCGTCGAGGAGTACAAGCGACCGAAGTTTCAGGTTGAAATCGATCGCCCGGAGAAATCCTATGCGATCGACGAAGAAGTCACCGTTACGGGAAATGCAACGGCCTACACAGGTGCCGCTATCGGCGGAGCGAAAGTTAGCTACCGCGTCATGCGAACTTTGAATTATCCCGGTTGGTGGTACGGTCGATGCTGGTGGATGCCGCGCAACAATTCGCAACAACAGTTGGCAAATGGGGAGCTGAAGACCGACAATGACGGAAGTTTCAAAATCACGTTCAAAGCACTCCCCGACAAAACGGCCAACGCCGAAGGACAACCCGTGTTCGTTTACCGCGTCTACGCCGACGTGACAGACAACGCTGGCGAAACTCGATCGGCAAACCAAACCATTCAAATTGGTTTCACCTCTTTGAAGGCATCAATCGGCACTGAAAATTGGCTGACTCCTACCGATCCGGTGAAGTTCAATATTGGAACGACTACGCTGGACGGCGTCCCTCAATCGGCAAAAGGTACACTTAAAATATTCGCCCTAACACCACCGGAAACAGTTCGGCGAGCGAAGCTTCCGATGTCACGAAACGGCATCTACCGGCCCGCTGCCGATAGCCGCCCCGCTCCGGACCTATCCAAGTATCAGCAGTGGCCAACCGGCGACGTGGTCAACCAACAACAGCTTGAAACTAACGACAAAGGCACCGTCAAAGCGGAGACGCAGCTGGCTGTTGGCGCCTACAAAGCCGTCTTCACGACGTTTGATGACAATGGCAATACGGTTACTGCCGAAACGAACTTGCTGGTGGTAGATCCCACAGCCCAAATGTTCGAAGTCAAAATCCCCGACCATTTTGCGGTGCGCAAATACTCGTGGCAGCCAGGCGATACGTTTGAGGCAGTCTGGGGAACCGGCTACCAACAAGGACGGGCATGGGTGGAGGTCTTTCACAAAAGCAAACGCATAAAATCGTTTTGGACCAACCCCGAATCGACTTTAGCTTATCTCAAAATTCCTATCGAAGAAAAACATCGTGGCGGGATGAACTTGAACATCACTTATGTGCGAGACAATCGTCTGTACACTCACCAACATCGAATCGCGGTGCCCTGGGAGAACAAAAAGCTGACCGTGAAATGGGAGCATTTTGTCTCCAACCTTCAGCCCGGCGGGAAAGAGACATGGACGGCCGTTGTCAGCCCACTCAAAGCTAATCCATCCAGTGGATCCGTGGACGCCGAACTGGCGGCGATTGAAATGGTCGCAGCGATGTACGACAGTTCTCTGGACCAATTCTCGCCGCACTCGTGGCACCAAACGCTGGGAAGTTTCTACTCCGATTACTATCATCGCCATCCACAATTTGCCAATGAAATTGGCTCGTTTAACGCAATCTCATATTTACGTTCTCCACGCAACACAGCCGGATCGCGTTACTACCGCCGGTTCGCAAACGCGCTGTCACCGCAGCGTTTTAAGAGACGCATGATGGCCAAAAGCGGTCGCGCCGGTGGATACTTCGCAGGTGGCGAGGTCGCCATGTCCGCAGTTGCTGAATCAGATGGGCTTCAAACCCAAAACTACTCTGTGGCAAACAGAGATTCTTCTCTACGGCAATCGGCAGACAAATCTGGCGAAAGATTTGAATCCGGCAATGTTGCTGATTCGGCGGCGGATTTATCCAAGGTCTCAATTCGAAAAAACTTGAGCGAAACGGCGTTCTTCTTCCCTAGTCTAACGGCGGAGAAAGACGGGAAAGTACGCATCGAATTCGAGGTACCCGAGGCATTGACCACATGGAAGTTCATGGGGTTAGCTCACGATGCGCAATTGCGAACGGGAATGCTGGTCGATGAAATGACCACCAGCAAGGACCTGATGGTACAGCCTAACCCACCACGCTTTCTGCGCGAGGGTGATCAGATCCTATTTCCGGTGAAAGTCGTAAATCAATCCGACGAACCTCAAACGGGATCGGTCCAGCTCCTGCTCAAAGATGGGTTCACCGAAAACGATCTAAATGAAGCGTTCGGCAACACCCGTTTTCAGCAGTCGTTCGAAGTTCCTGCCAGAGAATCACGCACTTACACTTTCGAAATGAAGGTGCCTGATTTCGTTGGGGCGGTCGTCTACAAAGCGGTCGCTGGCAACGCGGCGGTCTCCGATGGTGAGGAAGGTTTCCTGCCAGTTCTCTCTAAACGAATTCTGGTCAATGAATCGCTTCCGCTACCGATTCGCGGCAACCAAACTCGGACGTTTGATTTCGCGGCGTTGGGGAAAATGGACGCCAGCGAGAGCTTGAAGAATCAAAAGTTGACCGTGCAGATGACCTCCAATCCTTCTTGGTATGCAGTGCTTGCGCTCCCATATCTGATGGAGTATCCCCACCAATGCAGCGAGCAGACGTTCAATCGACTCTACGCCAACGCTTTGGGAGCACACATTGTCAAAAGTAATGACCGCATTAGAACCATCTTTCAACAGTGGCGCGGGACCGACGCACTGCTCAGCCCCTTAGAGAAGAACGACGACTTGCGGAATGTAATGGTCGCTGAGTCACCATGGTTGGCAGAAGGTAAGGACGAAAGCCAATCGCGGCGTAATGTTGGCAATCTGTTTGATTCCAATCGCATGTCCAACGAAATCCAAAACACTTCCAACCGCTTGCGTGAAATGCAGTTGTCCGATGGAGCGTGGCCTTGGTTCCCCGGCGGACGCGCAAACGACTATCTGACGCTGTACATCACGACTGGGTTTGGGCGACTGCGGAAGATGGGGGTCGAAGTTGACACGCAGCCCGCTCTCAGATCCATCGACCGACTCGATTGGTGGATCACGCGACAATACGAAGAACTCAAAGCCAACGATAATTTGGCCGGTGAAAACGTCAGTGCAACCATGGCTTTTTGTCTTTACGGCCGCACGTTCTTTCTCACCGACAAGCCCGTTGCGGCAGAACACAAAACAGCGTTCGACTATTTCGTCGGTAAACATCGCGCACACTGGAATGATCTTGGCGGACGACAATCCCAAGGCCACGTTGCGATCGCGATGAAGCGGCTTGGCGACGCGCCCACCGCAACAGCCATCCTAAGATCTTTAACAGAACGTTCGTTGACCGGCGATGAATTGGGGCAGTTTTGGCGGGAGGACGGCGACAGTTGGTTTTGGTATCGCGCCCCGATCGAATCGCAGGCCCTGATGATCGAAGCCTACGACGAAATCCTAGACGATCAAGCTACCGTCGAAGAACTCAAGATCTGGCTGCTCAAACAGAAACAGACTCAAGCTTGGAAGACGACCAAATCGACTGCCGATGCCGTCTATGCCTTGCTGTTAAAGGGTAAAAATCCGCTCACGTCTTCGGAATTGGTCTCGGTAAAACTCGACGGCAACCAAGTCAAGCCAGACCAAGTTGAAGCCGGCACCGGATTCTACCAACAAAGTTTTAACGGCAGTGACATCAAATCAACGATGCGAAAGGTAGAAGTGTCTAAAACGGATGACGGCATCGCCTGGGGCAGCGTTCACTGGCAATACTTGGAAGACGTAGGCAAGGTTGAACCTTATGAAGGTACACCTCTGACGATCAAGAAGGGACTGTTTTTGAAGAAGAACACCAACGACGGCCCGCAGATTTCACCGCTCCAGGGGACAGCCAACGTCGGCGACGAATTGGTGACGCGCGTGGAGATCCGCGTTGATCGCGATATGGAATATGTCCATCTAAAAGACTATCGCGGCAGTGGCACCGAACCGGTCAACGTGCTGTCTCGATATAAGGTTCAGGATGGTCTGTGGTATTACGAATCGACACGCGACACGGCATCTCATTTCTTTATCGATTACCTGCCGCGCGGGACGTATGTGTTTGAGTATTCAGTACGCGTCCAGCATCAAGGCCAATACCAAACAGGCATCGCTGAGGTTCAGTGCATGTATGCTCCAGAATTCAACAGTCACTCAAACTCAGTTGAAGTTAAAGTGAGAAACTAGAAAACCGTCTTTCACTGAGTAATCAACACAGAGCTAGCAGCCTATTCCATGATTGTCACACCACGCGTCTTCGTAACAACAAAGGTGCTAAAACCACTCCGGCGACTAATACACCACTGGGTTCTGGAACCGAAACAACACGCACATTGTCCACGGCTAATTCAAAGGTCGCCTGAACGCCCGACGCAGTGCCAATCTCAAAAGACTGCCCTCCGTTTGCCTCATTGGTGAATTCGATTCGATAGTTTCCCGCAGCCAATGGCGCGCTCTGAAATGACTGCGGACCGGAGGAATCGGAAGCAGTGTTTATTCCAACAAACGTTGTATCTTGGTAAGCCTGTTCTATGGAAAAAACTGTGCTCAAGTCCGACTCACGTAGCAACGCAATTTGATAGGCTCCAGAATTACCAGTTCCTATATCATCGGAAAAACTCCATCCGAAATCAAAAGCAAGCTGATCTCCGTTATCCAGAGCAAAGACTTGGCTCATCGTCACTGATGCGAAACTACCCTCATCAGAAGCACTGGCAAAAAGAAGTGCATTCAAGGATCCGTCAGTGGCTGTGAACCCGCCCCCAACTGAAATCGCAGCTCCACCGACGCTAGAATCATTCCAGCCCGGGAAACCGCCTCCAAAAGCTATTTGCTCATTCTCAAAACTACCGTTTAAAATCTG
>CAYTPS010000141.1:0-11342 GCA_964439245.1 uncultured Pirellulaceae bacterium
TGGAGATTGCCGAGCAATTCGATTGGGCACTCCCCGATGTGGTGATCTATCCTACCGGCGGAGGTACCGCGCTGATCGCGATGTGGAAAGCGTTCAAGGAATTGCGGGAGATGGGGTATCTTACGAGTGAAACGATGCCTAGGTTCTACGCGTCGCAGTCCGATGGCTGCCAGCCGTTGGTAAGTGCCTTCGAGGCGGGTAAGCGTTTTGCTGATCGACATGAAAATCCTCAAACGGTTGCCTCAGGAATTCGAGTTCCGACTGCGCTAGGTGATTTCATGGTGCTGGACACGCTAAAGGAGAGCGGTGGAGCGGCAGTGGCTGTTGACGAAGGGGCGCTGTCTCGATGGCAGGGTGAGGTTGCCGCGGCGGAGGGCGTGATCATATGCCCTGAAGCGGCGACCTGCGTCGGAGCGCTCGAGAAGCTTGTTGACACCGGACAGGTGGGACGAGAGGAACGAGTGTTGATCGTCAATACGGCAGCGGGGCAAAAGTACTTTGATGCCCCGATGCCTTCGGTGCCGCAAATTGATCTGGAGATCGAAACGGATTGGGAAAAGTTCGAGCAGCAATTCCTCGGCCAGGCTGATGGAAAAGTCTCAGGGCCTATCAAGGTAAACTGATTCTTTTCTTAACTTCTTCCCAACCGAATTCAGTAAACAGTGCTGTTCTAAATCGTTTCCGTGTAAGGGCTGTTTAGAATTGTGGTGCGCTGCGAAGAGGTAATCTCGGTGCCACTTCCCATGATGTTGGTGGAGCTTGAGGTATGGTTTAGCCCAAGGTTGTGGGCGATTTCGTGTGATGCAACTTGAGCGACCACATCTCGACCACCTTGGAAGGTGGGTAGATTGTCGCCAATGTGTATGGTGATGCCATTGCCGCCGACAAACGCCAAGCCATTGGCAATGTTGTTGCCTTGTGGTGTAAATCCAGCAGAGGTTTGAACGAAATACATGTCGATCACAAGATCGTCTGTGTGCCCAACGCCTGCATTGTCGCCAGCTTCCGCGACGGTGTAGAGATCGTTTGAACTTCTTACGCCAGAGCCATTGTTGCCGACGTTAGCAAACGTGTTGTTGTAGTATCTTGCATCCAGCCATTCAACGTCGACGTTGGCCTGAAGGAAAATCTCGTCGATCATTCGTGTGATGTCAAAAGCCTGTTCAGCGGTACCAAAATACTCCGCCGTGTTGGTGCCATTGGTGTTGGAAACAATGATTGGTTGGACACGCAAGCGTTGGGTGTTTCCGGTGGTAGCGTTTTGCGTTCCGTTTTGGAACCGTAGGAACTCGGCCCCCGTGATCGAATCGAGGCCGTCATTGCCGACATCGTCGTGCACGTAGAGCGTGTCACCAGATTGGGTGATCGTAAAGTCCCCCGAGTTACCGTTGAAGCCAGCTCTATCAAACAACTGCTGGCTGAAGCGAATGATGTCATCTCCGGCCCCCGCGTTTACGAAGTCCGCCGATGAACCAACAATCTCGTCAACGCCATCATTTCCAAAGATCGTATCGTAATCCGCCCCGCCTTCGATGTAGTCATCGCCTCCGTCGGCACCGATCCGGTCTTTGCCTGCTTCGCCGAAGAGTCGGTCATTGCCAAGGTCGCCACGCATTTGGTCATCGCCGTCGCCACCATAAACAGTGTCGTCACCGTTACCGGCGTACAAGAAGTCTCGTTCTGCTCCACCGTAGATGGTGTCGTTGTCATCCGAACCAAAGATCCGATCCGACCCGTTGCCTCCGTAGATGGAGTCGTTACCCTCATCGCCCAGCATGTAGTCATTGCCGTCGTTGCCTTCTAGAAAGTCAACGCCCGATCCACCGCGCACGTGGTCGTTACCTTCTTCTCCATAGACAGTGTCGTCATCCTGTTGCGCATACAGGAAATCATTGCCGGTACCCCCATAAATAAGATCGTTTCCGTAGTAGCCATAAACGGTGTCGTTGCCGCTGCCCCCATAGATCACGTCATCACCGCGACCGGCGACAATATAGTCGTGACCTGCACCGCCATTAATTATGTCGTTGCCTTCGAAGCCGTAGATCGTGTCGTTCCCAGAACCACCGGTGATCGTGTCGACCTCTTCGAGTCCGTTTAGAATGTTTGTACCGCCGGTGGACGAAAGCGTGTCCTCACCGAAGCCGCCATACACTTTGTCATTGCCGCCACCAGTTGCAATGATGTCGTTGCCACGATGACCGGCCGCCCAAGTGTCAATGTCGGTCAGGTTCGTGAAGATGTCGTCCCCATTTGCTCCGAGAAAACGAAGCAAGCTAACGCTACTGGCATTGAAAACGTAGTCTCCTTGTCCCTCAACGCTAACGCGAATATCAGTACCAACGTTTCGCACTTCAACAGTGTTGTCGAAGTTGTCACCTTGGATTCGCACCTCTCCGGCATTGTCTTGGAGAACGGTGACCGCCAACATCTGACGGGATTCCAGCCCATAGTAGTGCTGGCCAGTCGCTTGAGAACGTTTTTTGCTTCGGCTGTTTTGAGACTTTTGTCTTTTCCAAATAAACATTGCGAATCCAATCACTGTACATATTTTTTTCGTCTACAAGACGCCAAAGGGGCTGCGGAACCGTACCTCGCAGAAAATTGGAAATTGAGACTTTCGTGAAGCAGATTGACTTTTTTTGGTGACTAATTCGAAATGTTTCTTAATAACGACAGTCAGGTAAACTCTGATGGGGTTTTGCATCACCCCGTCGGCCGATACGATTCCCAAATACCTCAGTAAATCTGGATCAACCCTTCAGCATTGCCATGCCGCCAAAGAATATCCCAGCCCCAGACATCCTCCTTGAAGATGGAGCTGTCTTTGTCATGAACAAGCCGGGGGGGCTGCTGACGCAGGGACCGCCGGGAATTGATAGTCTTGAGTTGCGGACAAAGCACTTCCTTAAAGTGCGAGATGAAAAGCCTGGAAAAGTTTATTTGGGGGTTCCCCACCGCCTGGACCGACCAGTTTCCGGTGTAATCACGGTGGTCAAGAATGTGCGCGCTGCCCAGCGCATTTCAAAACAAATTGAAGAGCGGTCGGTCACGAAGACCTATTGGGCTGTGGTGGCCGGTTGTGTTGAAACTGCCGAGGGACTTTGGGAAGACTCCATGCGTAAGGTGCCTGACGAGGCACGTTCTGAGATTGTCCCTGCTGACCATCCCGACGCGAAACTGGCTCAGTTGAAGTATCAGACCATCGCCACCAATGGCAGTGTTACGTTGCTTCAGATCGAGTTAATCACCGGTCGCACGCATCAAATCCGTCTCCAGTGCGGTAGCCGCGGTTTGCCAATCTTGGGTGATCAATTGTATGGTTCGGAGGAGGCGTTTGGGCCTGAAACCACCGACCTGCGGAAACGCTGGATTGCATTGCACGCGCGGCGACTGGCATTTCAACATCCGATCAGTAAAGAGCCCGTTGACCAGACTGCTCCGCTTCCAACGTGGTGGGATGCCCTCAGTGATCTGACCGATGTTGGCAAATAGTTCTATGTGACTATTTGGCCACCTGTGATAGTGAGATCCGAGATATATAATTGGGACTTGATTGCCATTAAGTTTCCCAGATGTAGAAGAGCGTTTTATGCTGACCGTAATTTCACCAGCCAAAACACTAGACTATGAGACAGCGCTGCCTACGAAGAAAACTAGCCAGCCGATTTTCAAATCTGACAGCGCCGAATTGATTGAGGTGCTTCGTCAGTACACGCCAGCAAAACTTGCTGGATTGATGGGCATCAGCGAGAAGTTGGCTCATCTGAACGTGGATCGCTACGAGGCTTGGAACGCTAAGCCAACAACCAAAAACGCGCGGCAGGCGATGTTTGCGTTCAAGGGCGATGTCTATATGGGATTAGATGCATACACGCTCAAAGAGGCCGACTGTCTGTTCGCCCAAGAGCATTTGCGGATTTTATCCGGCCTGTACGGAGCACTCCGACCATTGGATTTGATGCAGCCGTATCGTTTAGAAATGGGTACGAAGCTATCCACTTCGCGCGGGGACCATTTGTACGATTTCTGGGGCAGCAAGGTTACCGATGCACTCAACAAGCAGTTGAAAAAATCGGGAGACGACGTTGTTCTGAATCTTGCCTCCAACGAATATTTTAAAGTCATCCAACCAAAATCGCTTAAGGGGCGAGTGATCTCGCCGGTGTTCAAGGACGAGAAAAACGGCAAGTACAAGATAATTAGTTTCTTTGCTAAAAAAGCGCGGGGCGTCATGAGTGGCTGGTTAATTCGTAACCAGATCACAGATCCCGCTCTGCTGAAGAAATTCAATCAGGCCGGCTACCGCTACAGTGCAAAAGAATCTTCTGACGATACGCCAGTGTTCCTGAGAAAGGAATCGGCGAAGAAGTAGGCGGTGACTCTGCAATGGTTAAAAGTGATCACAGAAGTCACGACCCATATTTGAAGGCATGGCAATAAGCTCCGGTGGTTTAGCCAAATAGCCCGTTGTGCTGATGCTACGGTGTGCCGGGGCGCGAACAGAACTCGTGGTAGAGATTGCCATTATTCTAGTCGTGTGAATCAGAAACCACCGCACGGACGTGATGTAGTACAGACTCAGCGGGAAAAGAAAAACACGTATGACTGATGAAGAAATACCTCCCAAAACGGCGGACAGCCAACCGAACAATCCGCTGCACGGCGTGAAGCTTGCCGACATTCTCGAGAGTTTGGTTGAGCAATACGGTTGGGAAGAACTTGGTAGCCGCATCCGGATTAACTGTTTCAACAGTGATCCATCGATCAGGTCGAGTTTGAAGTTTCTGCGGAGAACCGAGTGGGCGCGGGAGAAAGTCGAACGGCTGTACCTGCGCTCGATTGGTAAACGCTCTAAGCGCTAATGGCCAAGAGCCATCAAAAAAAAGGCACCCCGCAAACTGCCGGGTGCCTTTCTGTTTTTCAGTTAGAATCCGAAGACTCTAGTTCGACAGAGTATCACCAATTTGCTTGGCTTCTTCTTCCGCCTGGATAATGATGCGTGGGGTGACCATCATCATTAGGTTAGTTGTCGTTCGGCCTATACCAACATTCTTAAACAGTCGGTTGACGTAAGGAATGTTGCTGAGAAACGGTAGGCCTTGTTCGTCACGCGACTCGGTCATACGCTTCACACCACCCAATAAGATCGTTCCGCCATCAGGTACACTGACTACCGTGCTGACCGAGGTCGTGGCGATAATCGGTAGCTGAACTGTAACACCAGTTTGCGTCGTTTCAATCGCATCGTCATCAGTCGTTCCATTATTCAGATTCAGAAGATCGTCTAGGAAGCTGTTTGATGAAGTTGCCGTCGAAGTCGACCCTTCAAAGGTAAAGGTTTGTACGTCGCCAATTTGAGTAAACTGAGGCACGAGCGTCATTCGCACCGAGCGGCGGTCGTTGGAGACCACTGCGGCCACATTAAGATTCGTACCGTCGGGCAGAATCGTAATGATTGGCTGGTGAGCGACTGCGAAGTCACCAACAACAGGTGTCACGGAGGTCACAAATGGTTGTTGGAAACCATCGGTAACTGTCGCACTCTGTCCGTTAAACATCGTCACCGTTGGCGAGTTTGTTACGTTGGATCGCGAGTTGCCTTTACTGGCTTGGATCAAGAAGAAGACTTCGATGTCCGAGAGAATTGCAAATCCGAAGTTTGCTGCTGTAGCAAGATCGAATCCACCAACAGCGGGCACCGCCGCGTTGAATCCTGATTGCAAGAACTGCAGGTCAAGGTTTCCGGTAGGAGCGTCGTTAATACCGCGTCCAATAACAATACTCTGTGACTGAACGTCTTCCAGGCCGTTTACATTGACGGGAGCGTTGTCGTTGATCGAGAAGTCGAAATCGATGCCGACTCGTTCGAAGAAGTTATCGGTCAGCGTGATGAAGCGTACTTCGATCACAATCTGAACGTCATTCAGCTCACGTAGCTTTTTCAAAAGATCAACAATTTGATCCTGAACTTCTTGTGTGTTGTTTACAACAAGCGAGAGGTTGGCAGGATAGGCTTGAATGGTACCTTCACCCGTTCCGCTGTCTTCCCATGAGTCACTTTGGATAGTCGACTGAATCAATTCAATCAGAGGTGTAAAGTCAGCCTCGGTGATTCCACCCAACTGGCCACCGCCACCGACCGAACCGTAGGCAGGGCTACCGTATGCGGGACCGTTTCCACCGAAAGACGTTTGTCCAACGCCGCCGCCAGTAAATGGAACTCCTCCGCCCAGTTGTTGGGCCAAGGCAAGGGTGTTGGTCGTGCCTGCGGCAGGAATTGTCGCGGGGTTGGCTCCGTTGACGTTCATGACACCGCCGCCCGTATTACCGAACCCTCGACCTTGGTATGGATTGTTGTTCCAAATCATGTCCATTGGGTTGCGGCGTACCTGCATTGGCATCACGAGATCACCAATGTAGTAAGTTTCTGCTTTGGTCTTACCACGTTTTGATTCAGGTGTGGTGACTTTGATTACTTCGTTTTCTACTGAGAACGTCAATCGAGCGTTGCCCAAAATGATGTTCAGAGCGTTTTCCAGCTTTACGGGGTTGGTTAGTGGAACATTGATCAATTGATCAGTCTGAATATTGGCGTCTTCCAAAGCCACGTTATCAAACACGATATTGACGGCTGCCTGACGGGAAAGCTGTCCCATCGCCTCAGCCAGTGTTCCAACGTATTCACCTTCAACCTCTGTTTGGCGAAGTGTGTTCCAAATGTTCCGTTCGGATTCGCTTGAGTAGCGTGAGTTCTCAAGATCTCTCAATCGTTTGCCCGATTTTTCGGTCCACACGTCTGCATCGGCAAACTGAAGAGGGTTGCGATCGTCGAAGGCGACGCCGCTGCGTTCAACACTTTGCATGCCCAACAGGAACTGTTGATCCCTTTGAGCCTTCAGCTCTTGGGCTACCTTGAAGTTCCGCTCTGCACGGTATTTTTCATCCATGACGGCGACGACTTCGAGGTCAGGCGCCAACTCGACGGCTTGGCGAACGATTCGTCCGGCTTCATCAAAACGTCGTTCGTCAATCAGAGTGTTGTACTCGTTAACCAGTTTCGCGATTTGCTCGTCGGTATCGACGCGACGTTGAGCACGTCGTTCGACGAGATCACGAGCCGCTTCGTTGGCCTCTTCGTTTAGAATCTCTGAAAGGTTCTCTTCAATGTAGGCTTGGATCTCAGTGATGTCACGCTCGATCAATGTAAGCAGAGGACGCTGAGTTTCGGGAGTCAGATTGGCTGATGCGATTCTTGCACGTACCGCAGTCAGTTTCGCCAAGGCCTGATTCGGGCTTTTCTCGAGTAGCTTTTCAGCGTCAGCGCGTTCTTTGTAGATCGACGACTGAAGCTTCCGGAAAGCGGCTTGCTGTTCGCTGCGGATCTGGTCTAAGTCGATCGATTTAGTTTGAGCCTGGGCTGGTTTGACGTTGTCGTCCCGAATTGTTGTCGATGCGATCGCGCTGATGTCGTCAGTCAAAGTAGCCTCAACCGGAAGTGCTGCTGCTACGGTGACGTCTTTGGTTGTGTCACGTGACGGGATGTAGTCAGCGTTGGCAACGTTCGGGTCAAACTGCGTAGACGAACCTTCATCGGTTGCCAAAGTTTGAACCGCGACGTTTTTCTGACCGTTTTGGATTTTGAGTTCTAGTTGCCACGGACGAACCTGATCAACATCGTAATCGTTGTCGGTCAGACCGATCGCTCGGGCTTGGTTTACCAAGTCGCTGGCGTTTGCCCAGCGTTTCTGATCGATGGCGAGTTGAGCTTGTGACAGCAGGCTCATTGCTTTCTTCTTGGCTTCCGCCTTGGAAACTGATTCAGGGGTGTCGCCTGCAATGGAATTGATTTCTTTGAGTAACTGATCGGGATCACCCATCTCAGGTGTGAAGGACACTTGGAATTGCTGTGCCTGTTCGACGAGCATGCGTGATGTTTGCGCGTCTTTGTATTGGATAAGGGCTTTTGCCTGAGCCAACAGGAAACCAGCGGCCTGCCGGTTGTAGTCCGGGTCGGCCTGAGCTCGCATGTCGGCAAGCTTGTTCTGCTTTTGCAGCAACTGCTCGACCACCTCGGGGGAATCGCCAAGGGCAGAAAAATCCTTGGCCAACCTTCTGGCTGTGGCGATTTTTGCTGCTGCAGTTTCCACATCACCAACGGCCAAAGCTTGGCGAGCGGTCAACAATGCCGAACCTGCGGCTTGTAAATCTTGCTGGGTAGCCGGTGCTGGAGTTGCATCAACGACATGCGTTGCGGCAACAACAGGTGCGGGTGCTGGTTGCGTTGGTATTACCTGCGCGGTCTCAGGCGACACGAGCGCGTTCAGCTCCTGTCTTGCCATGGCCGGCGTGTAAGTCAGGTCAGCGTTTGGCTGATTCCGCAGCATGGACTCAGCCAATTCGATGTATTGCTGAGCGACTTCGAATCGTCGTTCGGCCATCATCTGACGGGCTTGCCCCAACCAATGCTGGGGAGAGTTCGCTTCGTATTGCTGACTGGGCGTTTGGGCGAATGATTGCCCGTACGACATCGGCGATACAACTGCCAATGAAATGATCATGGCCGAGGCCAGAATTCCCTGATGAAAACATGCGGAGGCTTTCACGCAACTCTCCTTGTCTTGTGACTCAAGTTTTTCAATATTTGAATGACCGAGATTTTGAAGAAACAACCATGGTAACGTTTCCTCTTGCTCCCCAATTGCTGAAGTCCGTTTCAGCTGGTCAGACTCTAATTTGTTCGTTTTGCAGGCGAGCCCACGACGTTTGAGAACAAAAGAACTCGCGCGGCAAGGCTCTGCGAAGACGTAATTAGTGAGGTGCAAGGATCGGGTCAACCCCGCTTTGGCAAATTCAGGAGATATTTTGAAGTGCTATCAATTTAAAATGCGAGACTGTTTCTAGTTGCAGAGCTCAGCAGTGCGAAGGCCGGTAAAACCGAAGATCGTGTTGTGACTTTTGGAGCTTTGGGTAGCGAGCCAATTCGCGTTGGCACATTATCAAGAAGGTTAGTTGGTACTTTGTGCAAAAGAAAGCACCGCAATGCTGCATGGCCCGGGCCAGCAAAGAGTAAACACGCCCAGGGGCATTTGAAAAAAATTTTCTCGCGCTAATTGTTGGTACGGTCATGGCTCAGAGTGAGAGCGAGTTCACGACAATCAAATCAATCCTACAAGAGGTGAGCGATGAATTATCTGGTTCGAAAATCATTGAGTATGGCGGTGTGCCTTTGTTTTTGTGTTCTGGGGGGGCAACTGTACGGACAATACACCTATACCGTTGATGGCGTAGTAAACGGCAGCGGTTTTGGTTCTCAGGTATCTAGTGGCGAGTCGTACGTTGCACAATTTCTGTTTGATATAAGTAACCCAGATGTTGATCCAAGCCCAACGCGAGGCGAATATGCCGGGGCAATCCTATCCAGCTCAATTCAATTCTCGGGTGGTTACACTTCACAGATCGATTTTGCTGGCGGTGATATTACTGTTCTGATAGATTCTGCTGGTAATCCGGGGGTGTTTTTGGGAAGCTTGCAGCAGGATTTGTTATTCATCTTCGATCTAGGTAACTCGTTGCCCTCGGATGATCTACTGATCTCCACGTCTACGCTGTTTGGCAGCGACCCACAATCGGCTAGTTCCTCATTTTCACTCACTGAATCGGGCGGCGGCACATTTAATTCGTTCGCCAGCGAGGCTACATTTGCCGTAGCTGTTCCTGAACCATCATCGATCTGTTTGCTTGGAATGGGGTTGCTGCCGATGGCAACTCGACGCCGTCGATCTTAGAAAATGATAAGATCTAATAAACATCTTTGCCAACTGGACATTTGATTTGGATACGAAAAAAGCCTTCACGATATTTCTATCGTGAAGGCTTTTGGTTCTTATAGTGTCAGCAATGCCTTAAAACATCAGTGACACCTTGGCGAACCATTTTTTACTGAGTGAGCTTCCAGCCTTCTTTACGTGTAACACTGAACTGGTACTTTCCTTCGGAAAGCGATTTTTCTGTGTAACCGAATGATCCGCCGCGGCTAAACTTCACTTGAACGTTGTCCGATTGACGAACCACGTAGTGCTGACCTGGCTTCAAGGAGACCTTCTTGCCGTTGGCGAGGAAAGTCACCCGGAGACGAGTTCGGAGAGGGTTCTCGATGTTGAACTCTCTTAACACTGGGCTGGCAACTGCAGGTTTGTCCAGCACAGACTCGATGGAGCCCGAGATTCTTTGGCTACTTGCAGGGGTTTTAGGTGCCACCTTTGTCTCGTCGATTGGCTCAAACGATGGTGCAAAATCATCAGATTTTACCGAAGACAACATTGGAGCGTCGTCAGATTCGTTCTCTTCCATGGCAGAGAAGTTCAGCATGTCACGGTCTTTATTCGAAGATGTTTTCACTTCTTGAGTTGACCATGGATCTCGTGGTTTGACAGAATCAATCGCCGGTTTTGAGGCCACTCGCACAGATTTTGGCTTTCTGGTTTTGGCGGGAGATTTTGTTTTGGTGGTCTTGGCTACTTTGGGCGCCGATTTAGATGGTCCAAAGAAAGCGTCTAAGTCTGCATCAGCAGTAGAGACAGTTTTTCCACCGAAGCTAGAGACTGTTTTGGAAACAGTTTGCTGTTTTGGCTTCGAAGCCTTGTCCACTTGGTAAGCTTTGCTACCAAAACCCTTAAAGCCAGAAGCGTCTTTTTTGGGTTTTGCGGATTCTTGCTTGGCGAGTTTCTTAGTCGCGGAATCATTATTTATATCATCAAGGATTCCTGTGCTTGCCACAGTTTCCTTTTTGTCTTCCCAAACGAATGGTTCAGGATCAGTTGTCGCACTTACCGGAGAAGTCGCAGTAACCTTGCTTGAGTTTTCGGCTACTTGATACTTGGCAGCGGGACTGGAAGTGTCTTCACTTGAAGCAAAAGGGTTGAACAGCACTGCCATGGCACCAACGCCAATGACTACGAATCCGGTTACTAATACTGATGAGTTCACAGAATCACCTAGTTCTCTTAGGGTGGGGAGTTAAATGTTTTGGGCTGGATGAATTCCTGTCCACTGTTGAAACGTAGGTCAGGATTGGGGCAAGCAAACTAAAAAACTCAGAATGACACGATATTCGCTAATTACTTCTATTTAACTTGTGCCCCGCATCGACTTTTAAAACGAGATCAAGCTCCCCGCATTACGCGTTCTCGTTCGAACTCTACATATATCCGTTGAGTCTCAACATTCTGGTGCTTTCGAGGGCGGCTACGTTTTGGTGGTCCCATAAATTAAAACCACGCCCCGACGATGGTGCGACGATCTATGGCGCGACAAGTGACGAAGACTTGGCGGCACAACCC
>CAYTPS010000142.1:0-11331 GCA_964439245.1 uncultured Pirellulaceae bacterium
GGTCAAACGTATCCATGAATATAAGCGGCAGTTGCTAAACATTTTGCATTGCGTTCATCTGTATGATCGGATTCTCAAAGGGGATACCGAGGGCATGGTGCCACGATGTGTGCTGATCGGCGGCAAAGCGGCTCCTGGTTATCATTTGGCCAAGTTGATTGTCAAACTGATCAATGACGTAGCCTCGGTTGTCAATTCTGAACCCAAGGCGAAAGACTGGTTGCGCATCGTCTTCTTTCCCAATTATCGTGTCTCAGCGATGGAGGTGATTTGTCCGGGGACGGATCTGTCAGAACAGATTTCCACTGCTGGAAAGGAAGCCTCAGGCACCGGTAACATGAAATTCATGATGAACGGCGCGCTGACCATCGGTACGCTCGATGGAGCCAATATCGAAATTCGCGAGAAGGCCGGAGCAGAAAATTTCTTCCTGTTTGGTCTGGATGCTGCGGAAGTAAAGGAAACTCGCAAAGACTATCGGCCTAATGACATCATCGCCGCGGATCCTGAAATTCGCCGTGTAATGGAGTTAGTAGAGAGCGGGCACTTCAATCAATCTGAGCCCGGCATTTTTGATATCCTCACACGCGGTCTGCGCGATCCTCAAGACCAGTGGCTGACGATTGCTGATTTCCGGAGCTATATTGATGCCCAGAAGCGCGTCGGTAGCGTTTACCAGGATCAGCAAGAGTGGAGCCGCCAGAGCGTCATCAACGTTGCCAATAGTGGTTGGTTCTCTAGCGATCGGACGATAAGCCAATACGCCGAGGAAATTTGGAAAGCGAAAAAGCTTTAGGCGGCACTTCTTCTGCTAGAATTCTGTTCTGAATTCTAACAGAAGACACCGCCGGTGAAACGATTGTCCGTTAAACGAAGGCTCTCTTTTGATCTCCTGCGGCTTTCGCAAATTTCGTCTTCTGATCCCCGACAGTTTGCGTGAAATTATCAAACTCTGTCAGGAGTTCACGTAAACACATTTGAAGCTCTTGTCGATAGTTCTGAGCTGCTGTTTCCATTTCAAGTGCGATTCCGGTGATTCGATCCGCGCTCACGGTGTCCGCTGCAGCTTGCAGGCGATGGAAGAAAGAAAGCGTCTGTTTTTGTTCTTCCTGTTCCATGCAAACCTCCAGTTCGGCTCGCAATTCTGGAAAGGTGGAAACAAACTGGCTGGCGATTTCCAGTGCGAACCCCCGATCATCGAATTGGTTCGTCAGTCTGCCAATGTCAAAAACAGGTGCGGTATCACCAGTTGAATCAATATGGTGCATTTCGTCTCCTTCAAAATGTTTCAGTAGCGCGTCCGAAAGTCCGCAGAGCGAACCGGCACATCGGTTGCGTTTACTGATGTGGTTTGAACCATTAATTCTTCACGCAGAAAAGATAACGCGGAAGAGATTGATGCAAGTCTGCCTCAGAGATGTCGAGACGCTTTGCATCCAAGTTTTGGATAAGTTGTTTGTTCTCCTGCCGTCTCGGGCCGGGGACCATGGATAATTCTCGGTCGCAGTTAAATTCGTGCCCCAAATAAACGCATGTTTTTTCCTTGGTTACACCTAGTCGGAGGGGGTTGCCAACGGGTGGTTTCGAATATGACGATGTTCATTCAACATTTGTTCTTTGTCGACAATTCCATAAATCCACACGGTAAAGTGTGGCATCGCCGAAAATGACGAGGCGGTTGTGACCTGAGGGAACAAGTTGATCGTCGGCGCGACCACACAACACTTGGGCCTATTGATTGATCAAAATGTTGATGAACGGCGCTATGTCTTCAAAGTTGACCAATCCATTCCCATCGATGTCCGCTTCGAGCTGGTAGTTGCCAGAAATCAAAACACCAATGAATGCAGAGATATCGAAGAAGTCAACCGCGGCGTCAAGATTCACATCCCCCAGCAGAGGTGAGTTAGGAATTTCTTCTAATTCCAAAAGCAGCCTTGGCCCGACGCCATCAGAGTTTTCGGCGGAATCGAGGCGAATCGCCCCGTCTGATCGGTCTGCTGCGTCGCCGTCAAAACGAACCTCTCTCGCAATCAGTAACCTCAGTTCGTCGTCTAGACTACCCTTCAAGTAATTCGTTATGTCTAAGGAAACTGCCCTGGTGTTTTGACTGAATGTTAGATGTCCAAGAAATTCGGCGGTGTCCGAGATTCCTGTAACAAAATTGTCAGCGATCAATGCCCTCGTGCCTTGCTGTGACACATTCTGCAAATTGTTGACGTCATTCCACGTAACGGTGTCTTGATCCCACGCATCTCCGCGGATACCGAAGACGTGCGCAGTCACGAAATCGGCATTGCCTTCATCGATCTCTCCGGTGACTTCAATGATGGCTCTACTCACCAAATCGTTATCAATGCCGGAGATATCAAATTGCAATAGACCAACAGCGCGCCCGTTTGAAGCGTTGGTCGTATCGACGATGTTGCGTACAAAGACATTGTTGCTAGATCCCGCATTTTGGTTGCCGGTGCCAGCGCGAACCGTCGCGTCACCGGTCGGCGTCAACGAAAGCAAACTGTGGGCAGTTTCTGAAACAGAAATTAGTAGCACGCTTTCACGGGCCTGCTCAAGAGTAATTGGGCCGTTGGCGGGGAGCGGAACGCGCGCGGTAACTTCCGCAATGTTTCCCTCGGAAACCTCTTCAACCTGAACCAGTGCTCCAGTTTCAATGTTCAGCGCCGAAAGGTCGAACGTCAGGCTGCGATTCGAGGTCGACTCGTTGGCCGACATGACGTAATAACAACCTTCGGTTGGGTGGAAGCTGGACGCCACATCTAAGCTGCTGACATTGTGAGTTGGCTCCTGTAAAAGCGACTGGGATCCAACAAATCCCTTTGTCAGTAGCTTCAACACTCCCGCGGCCGATGTTGCTCCACCAACGTGGTAGGGAGGTTCAAACCGGCTGTTGGTAAAGATGCCATTTTTCTGAAGGAAGCTGTCTTCGGCGTTGGAGTCAAACTTGAAAATATATAGCTCGTCGACCTGCTGGTGCAACAATCCCGTAAACATTCCTCCGAGGCGAGCGTAACGCGAGGGGGTGTTGAGATTGTCCGCGCGCGTTGTGAAGACGCCATTGCTATGTACGTTAAACTCGGTCAGACCAAAATTTACTTCCCCGTGAAGGCCATTGGTGAGAATGTCATTTACCGCTTCTTCTCGAATAAACGCTAAGTCACTAGCGTATCGGCGCCCGTCTGCGTTGTACTGTTGATAACCATAGGTGTGGACCAGCTGGAAATTTGGATCGGGTTGCCCAAGGAAATTCGTGTTCAGGTTGTTGATTACTAATTCGCCCCAACCTTGGTTGTCATCGCGCGTGTCAGAATTGTCTAGTCGTCTGAAGTACTCGTTAGCACCTCCGGCTGTGATTGGAGCGATCACATTCGGGACGAGGTTCTTGCCGAAATCATGATTGACATCTTGAAGTGCACTCTGAATCGCGTCCGAAGCGAGCTGTAAACGATTTAAGAAATCGGCTTGAGAAACACTCTGATTCGAATGGTCTGGCTCGTTGTAAATGCTGTAGCGCTGCACATCGTAGTTGCTACCCAGATAATACGCCTGAGCATAGTAATGTTGCCAGTGTTCCCAGCGGTCTGCCCAACCTGCTGCGGTGCCGTTTGCGGCAAAGGGAAATCGACCTACCGTGCGGTTGATAATCGCCAACGGACTGATCCCGCTGGACGATAGTTCACTGTAAGCCAGATCAAAATTAATGAATCCCGCTCCGTTGCCGGCATAGCCGTTTTCAAATTCGACAAAATTGATGTTGGCTGGATTTGTCGGGGCAGCGCGAACCAAAAGGCGACGGGAAACAAACGATGCTTCGCTGTTGACCCCGTCACCTTGGCCAGGAATGTCGTCGTCTTGCTCAATGTTAGGAGCCGAGGTGAAGATCCGCGCCCCGTTGACCCCCGTCCATCGCCAGTAGCTCGTCGTGTTGGCGCCCGGCATGAGTTTGCCACAGTTCAGTCCGATCACGCTCGGCGTTGCTCCGACAACGCTCGGATGCACAGTCACCGTCTGCGCACTTGTTTCTGCGACAAGCATCAAGATGATCATTGAAAAGCAGGCTGTTCTCATGTGGGCGTTACGCAATTGTTCGTGGGGTTCAAAATCGTAAAAAGTTGGTGTTTTCTGCGGTTTTCATTCTGCGGCGACTACGACTATCGGTCAGTGGCTTGCTTTAGCAGTTTGTTGCATCTCTGGGGCCACTAAGATAAAAAGCATCGTGGCAGGCTTATCACTTTTCGCTGGCATCGTCAGGCACTCGACTCTTTGATGGCTCGAACAATATCACGCCCGACTTGCTCGCTCTCCAATAGGAAATGCCCGGCGCCGTCTATGAAATGACTTTTACAGTTCGGTAGTTCAGTAACAAGTTGTTTCGCGGGATAGATTGGAACCAACGTGTCAGATTCTCCGTGCCACACAAATATTGGCGCCTCTATGTTTTCATACTTTATTTCCCAAGGTCTTGAGACCAAGTAGGCATCCCAATAGGTCGCATTTGATCCTTGCCGATACGCTTCTTTGATATGATCGACAAATCCCTTCATTCGCCCTCTAACAACTAGGTTCTCCATGACTGCTACGTCCCATTGGCATAGCTGGGGTTTAATATCTTCGAAGAATCTTTCAGGATGTTTGCGGTACCGCACCCCAGCGTAACCACAAATTGGTTTCAGTAGCCAGGGAAGATGTCTCGAAATCAGAAACGCAAATTTGTTATTTAAGGACATGCCCTTTGAGAAGCCGTCCATATTGATAGGAGTTGCACTGGCTATTAATGTGGCAGATAAAACTCGGCGGTTGAGTGTAGACGCGCACGATAAAGCATAAGGCCCGCCACCTGAGACGCCTGCGATATGAAATTTATCAATTCCCAAATAGCTCGATAGTTGATCAATATCGTTGGGATAAGATGCAATGCTTCTCCCTTTCGCATTAGCGGACAAGCCGTACCCCGGTCTTTCCGGTGTGATTACCCTTAAGTTCTCTTCTTCCAACAGAGGCTCATTTTCCAATCCAAATACTCTCGATCCGTGAGTGCCATGCAAAAGAAATATGGGAATCCCATCAGGGGTACCGTATTCGAGATACCCAATTTTTCTTCCATCGCTCAGAGTGAAAGTGCAATCTCTCAATGGATACCTTTGGTTGCGTCCAACAAAATAGACTTGGGGCAATCAATCGGACTTTGCCGGCGATTGTTCGGTGATGCCATAGAAGGAGATCTCTGCTATCGAAGCAGCTTTTCGTGTGTAACCCGATCGCCCCACAAGCTTAAAATAGCGTGCCCGTACCTTCCCGGTGGGAAAGCTTTGAAGTGCTTCAGAATCTTTGAAGGCCTGCTTGATAATGGGGGCGCCCCAATTATCGCCGTCGATTGAAACATACAATTCAAAATCTTTGATGCGCGGGTGAGTTGAACCTTGGCGAGGCAGATACTCAAACGAGTGCAGAGTTGAGACTCGCCGCATATCAACGACGATCTCGTGAGGGTACGGCAGATCGGTTGGCTCAAACGTAGTGTGCCAGAATGAGTTTGAGTTGCCATCGATTGCGAGTTTGGCTGCATATTTTGGTGCCGCTTCACTGTCGAAAGAGACGACCTTCCAATCGTCTTTTTTGATCGGAAGCGGGATCGTGGCTGGGTCTGGCAGGTCCAGCACAATTAGTTTTTGAAATCGCCATACACTCATCTGCTTGCAGGGCTTGTCGCTGTCGATGCGATTGACAAATCCTGCGATGTTGTTGATCGCCCGGTCGTCTATCTTCAGCACAACGTCGTCGTCCTGTAGCTTGACCACTGAAAAGAGACCTTTGGTCGGCGCCTTGACGATTTTGGCTCCTTTGTAATCCGGCAGGCCTGCCGCCGATTTCTCGCCGTCGTTAACGATGTTCTTAATCACTCCTCCCATGTAGTCGATTCCGGGAACGACTTCGTCAGCGGTCAGTTCGATTTCAGGGAACTCCGGCGTAAGTGCAATGGATTTAAGAGATGGCTTTTGGACGCCAAACTGATTCATGGGGAAATTCTTCCAGCCAATCGCTTTGGCCAGTTCGTTGTTGGTCACCGTGTAGTCGCCGTTGGCCGGATCAGCAAACTGAGGGTCGCCAAAGACGCTATTGGCGTCGGTGCCGTATGAGTTCTGAATTTTTTCAAGCGATTCTTTCTGGAAGAAAAGGTTCCTATCTAAGAGCTTGCCCCATCTGCGCATGCCGATTGGGAAATATCCGTGCGTAGAGATGTTGTTGGTGACCACGTCGCCACTGTTCTTGAGCCACACGTGTAGGTTCATCGAATTGTTGACGTTTACGTTGTTATAGACCGTGCGTAACATCCCATCGCGCAGTTTGATGCCTCCACTTAGACACACGTTGTTGTAGACCTCGTACCAAGCGGAACCGTCGTCTAGGTCGATGTCCCATCCATGATCGCAGCGAAAACGGTTGTTGCGAATGACAATTTTTTCAAGCATGTCCAGCTTCACAAGGTCATAGCCATGTTTTTCAACGCGGTCGCCAGCGGCTCCGCGGTTTTTTGTGTAGTAACGATCGCGCCCTCAACTGTTGAACGCGCCATGGTCGTGGGTCTCTTGGACGGTGAGAAATACGTCGTTGTATTCCAATATGTGCCCACCCCATTTACCCTCGCTGATATTGATCCCTGCGCGCGGAACGTCGTAAATGCTGTTTCGACTAACCGTAATGTAGGCCGACAGACTGATGTGAACACCTGCGGTTTGCTTTTCAACCATTCCGATGTTGTGGATCAGGTTGTTGTCGACGCGGCATTGCTGTGGGTAGTTCTGAGTTTTCGGACCTCGCGTGAAATTCAGTTTTTCCAGGGGAGGAGCTTCGCCAATGTTGTAGTTTTCATGCCATGCCGTATTGATATCACCCACAAAACACACGCCGCTGCCGCCGACGTCGTAAATGTGGCAGCCCTCAACTGAGCAATCTTTGTTGTAGTGATTGAAGAAGACAGCGTTGCCACCAAGGTCGCTCAAGTGGCAGTCTCGGAGCATGCAGTTTTCCGTTCCTTCAAAGTGCACGACCCCGCCGCGGTAGATAGTCCAGTCGCTACGCAAGAGGCGGTCGGCCGTTTTCATGAAAGTACGGATGGTGCGTTTAAGGGTGAGGCCTTCGAGCGACAAATGCCGGACTGGATCCTCGAGGCTTCCTTTGAAAACGAACAGTTGCTCTTGAGCTGCCACTTCAAATTCGGCGCGATCGAAATCAAATTTGGCCGGGGGATACCAATAGAGTTGGGAATTTTGGCGATCCAAACACCACTCATGAACGTCATCGAGTTCTCCAAAGATGTTTTCCACGAATCGGAATTTCGCATGCTTACTGCTGCCGCGGTTGTTCTGGGTCCCGCCTTCGAGTTTGACTTCGCCCTTGTTTTTCTTTCCGGTGATCTGGTAGTGCACCCCGCCCCACCGTGCTTTGTGCATCGCATTAAAATATCCGTAGGTCGGGTCCTTCCACGTCGCCACCCGTTCCTTGGAGAGCGCGTCGGCCGCGACTGTGTTAAAGGCTGGAGCGTCTTCGGTGTAGTTGGGATAGCGCGCAAGAATCTGTTGCTGGCCGTTTACAAACAGCGTTTCGAAAACTTTGCCTCGAGGTGCGCTGGTTTTGTAGACGCTGTCACTGTGTTTGACCCATTTCAAACCGTTGAGCTTTTCGCCGCCAAGGATTTGCGGTTCTTCGTCTTGGTATGCGGCGTAGGTCACCGGCGCCTCGGCTGAGCCGCTGTCCTCTGGGGTAAAGACCACTGGTTGAGTCAAATAGTATTTTCCACCGCGCAGATAAACCGTTACGCCTTCGCCCGGCGCAGCGAGTTTGTGTTTTTGGACGGCGGCTTGTGCGTAAGCGATGGTTGCGAAGGGCGCTTCTAACGTTCCGTCGTTTTCATCACTGCCCAAGGGACTCACGTAGAAGTCTTTCGCACCTGCAAGAGGACTGAATAAAGTGCATGCCAACAACATGGCACCAAAGATCACACGGACCCTCAAAATGTTTTCTTGTCTCACTTTAGCTCAACTGGAGGCGAAGCAGTTAGTGACGCATGCTCCAACTACTGTCGTTGAGATACAGACAGCAGGAAGCGGACGCGTCGCTCACATAGTATCGTTTGGAAGATACATCCTGCAAGCAGCTTAGAGTTCCAGTTGACTTCACCGCGCCGCGCGCGTGTCGGCGGCGCGGATGAGAGCGTTTTCATTCAATGTCGGCGCCGCAAAAAGGCAACCGAACCTGCCAGGATCAGCAAGCCAGAGGAACCCGGTTCCGGGATCGCAGCGATGGAGATAGGAGCTTGAATAATCGTCGCATTGTTTAAGTCATTTCGAAATGTCAGCAAAGTTGCAAATGCCAGCGGATTATCAGCAGGAAGGTTGGCTGCTGGATCAATGTCTGTGACTCGGAACGACAATACCTCTAGTTCGTCTGGAAACTCGAAAACCTCACCAGCGGTCAGCGACGCAAACAATTCTGTACCGTCCAGATCTAGGTAGCTGATCGTGAAATTTACATCGAAGCCCGCGGGGTCGACACGCACCGAATCAAATAGTGCTTCGGTGGCCCCCGGCAATTCCTCGACGCTGTACTCGTAACCTATCGCAATTTCTGGGTCGATGAAAATTGGTTCGCCCGCCTCAAGACTTACGTTTTCAAACACAAAGTCGCCGTCTTCGGAGATTTCGGTCGGGAGTAATGCGACACCTGTAACGGGTTGGTCGGTAACATCACGCGAGAGGTAAGCTGTTGAATCGAATTGATCATCACCCGCGTCTCCCAGTACGATGGTCAACTCATGCTGGCCAACACCAACGGTGGTACTCAGGTCAACATAAGGCAATGTAACTCCATTTGCACCGTCAGAGGCGGTGATCACGGTGTCTAGCTCGGTGCCAAAAACAGGAAGATGTTCGGGATGGTCAACGTTCAGTGGCAGATCTCCCTGTAGTGCAATGTTCTCCCCGTTGAGGAAGACTCCAAACCCATCATTGAACGAAGTGTTTACGAAGTCCGGCGTCTCTTCGGTTCCGAAAACGGCAAAGAGGTCCAATACTTGATCTCCTTGTGTAACATTCGTGAACGAAATACTCAGCGAAGTCGTGTCCTGAAAAGCACCCAATGCCGATGGGGAAACTTGGTCTAGTAAATTCGTTTGTGCTTCGCTTGCGCTCGGACCGGATATCCCTGAAGACATTCCTGTTTCTTCATCAAAGTCAAAATTTCCAAATGACCCACTTGTCGATCCAGAAAAGTTTGCCCCTCCACCGTAATTCTCAACCAAACCGCTACTGATTGCGATTCCTGTGGCGACTGTGTTTCCGGGGTCTCCAATTCCATAGACTGCAGAATTATTGACAAACGTTCCGATCGTCGGACTCGGTTGTGCAGGACCAGGATCTCCCGGGTCTTCCAATGGCCCCTCGCCTTCGGGCAGCGGAAGCCCTTCAAGGCCAAAGTCCAAAAACGCACTATCAAAGCGGAAGGGATTTCCCTCGCTATCTGGAAACAGTGTGCGCCCAAGAAAATCTGCATCCTCAGATGCAGTCACCGTTAAACCAGTCGTCAACTGTGCAACACAAGTTTGCGTACTGCCAGCCAACCCGGCATAAACCAACGCAACAGCAATCGTATACGAGAATCTATTTTGATACTTCATCTGAACCTGCTCCCATAACAGTAGATGTGATTGAAAAGCGCTTGGTCGAAGTCGCCAAACATTGTCTCGATGCTGTCCGTGGGACGATGGCTAGTTCGAATAAGCGTAGTGCGGTAGCCCGCAAGATTTGAATCTACCAGTTGCCGATCGCGTTTCAAGAAAAAACCGTGGCAAATCAGCATTTGTTCTATGGAGGCCCCTTTTGCCGGCTGCTGATGACAGGAGCCAGAATGAACGCCGCTTTTTTTGGGGAACAAGTCGTGAGCCGTCTTTGTCGCTATACACAGAGCACGGTTCTCAGTAGACAATATCACTCAGACAGCGAGGGCTGTAATGGAAGAATAATTAAAGACGATAGAAAGAAAAATTGTGTCCAATAATTCGATGAAGCAGCCGTATGAATTGCCAGCTTGGAAAAAACTAGGCCAACATAAAGATACGATTCAACAGACCGACCTAAAGGAGATCTTTGCTGCAGATCCAAACCGGTTTGCGAGTTTTACTCGAAGTCTCGACAGTGTTCTGGTGGACTTTTCGAAAAATCTGATCACAGAGGAAACGTTGGAACTTTTTTCCAATCTTGCGACTGAATGTGGTCTGGCCGAATCCATCGAAAACATGTTTTCAGGACAGAAGATTAACATCACTGAAGACCGTGCGGTGCTTCACGTCGCGCTTCGCAACCGATCGAATCGACAGATCATGGTCGACGGCGAAGACGTCATGCCTGAAGTCAATGCGTCCCTAAAGAAGATCAGGGCCTTCTCCGAAGCGATTCGTTCCGGAGAGAAGAAAGGCTTCACGGGCAAAGTCTTTACCGATGTCGTCAACATTGGAATCGGTGGGTCGGATCTTGGCCCGGTGATGGTCACCGAGGCGCTCAAGCCCTATTGGAAGGAAGGACTACGACCGCACTATGTATCGAACATTGATGGCACTCATTTGGCCGAAACGCTAAAGGGACTCGATCCAGAAACCACACTTTTCTGTGTGGCTTCAAAAACGTTCACAACTCAAGAAACAATCACCAATGCCAAATCGGCTCGCACATGGCTGTTGGAACATCTAAAGGACTCCAAAGCGGTTGCGTCTCACTTTGTCGCGCTGTCGACCAACGAGACAGGGGTTGCCGAATTTGGCATTGATACAGCCAACATGTTTGAGTTTTGGGATTGGGTCGGCGGGCGCTATTCCTTGTGGTCGGCGATCGGGCTTTCTATCGCCATTGTCATTGGCCCAGATGCGTTTGAAGAATTACTTGCCGGTGCACACGACGCAGATGAACATTTCCGAACGACGACTGATTTCTCACAGAACATTCCCGTTTTGATGGGGATGTTAGGCGTTTGGTACCACAACTTTTTCGGTGCCGAGAGTCACGCGATTCTTCCCTACGACCAATATCTGCATCGTTTCGCCGCCTATTTTCAGCAAGGAGACATGGAGAGCAACGGTAAGGGCGTGGACCGACAGGGACGACGTATTGAAGACTATACGACTGGTCCTGTGATCTGGGGGGAACCGGGTACCAATGGCCAACACGCCTTCTATCAACTGCTCCATCAGGGAACGCGTTTCATCCCCTGTGACTTTATCGCGCCCGTTCACAGTCAAAATCCGCTGGGTGATCATCACGATAT